>JAJYMU010000368.1 GCA_021786655.1 Bacteroidota bacterium | reverse complement strand
ATCTCCAAACGATAAATCCGTTTCTGAACATCTGGAATATCTTAGAACGATCGTCGGTAGTTAAACACACATACATGAACTTGTCGTCGTTTGCAAACCCAACGCCGAATTTTTTATCTGGAATTTCAAAAACTTTGTTGCGCCAAAATGAAAGATCGCCTTTCATTTGAATTTGTTCTTGCTGCCAGCTGCTCGTCATCTCTTTGCCTGAAGAACAACCTGAAACTACCGCAACTAAAATTGTAACCGCAGCGAATGATAAAATCTTGAGAACAATTCTATTTCGTTTCACCAATCCTCCGTGAGATTAATAAATGTCACTAAAAATAATTTTGGGGGAAAATCCTATTAAATTGACAGCGATAAACTAATCCCGGTTTAACTATAGAAAGGGTAATTTAACCGCCCATACTTTATGTTCGATAAGTATAACAATCCGTTGTGTGATCGTTCACCATTCCCACTGCCTGCATGAATGCATAACAAATAGTTGAGCCGACAAACTTGAATCCCCGCTTTTTCAAATCTTTGCTCATTGCATCGGATTGCTCAGTCCTTGGCGGAATTTCTTTGAGCGATTTCCATTTGTTTACGATAGGTTTACCGCCGATTCCGCCAAAGCGGGACCAAATGTATTTGTCAAACGAGCCGAACTCTTTCTGCATTTCCAAAAAGCATTTTGCGTTTTGAATTGCTGCGGCAATTTTTAGTTTGTTGCGTACAATTCCTTCGTTCTGCAAAAGTGTTTTCACTTTTTCCGAATCATACTTCGCGATTTTCTTCGCATCAAAGTTGTTGAATGCTTTACGGTAGTTTTCTCTTTTTCTTAGAATGGTAATCCAGCTTAACCCGGCTTGTGCACCTTCTAAAATCAGCATTTCAAAAAGTTTCCGATCATCATGTACCGGAACACCCCATTCTTCATCATGATATTTTTGATAGAGTAGATCATTGCCTGCCCATGCGCATCTGGATACTTGTTGTTGGATGCTTGATGCTTGCAGAATAGTGCTTTTCTTTTTCATTGCTCACCTAACCTTTTTGCGAGTTTGCTGTAATCTGTTTTGCATATTGTTCCGGCGGTTTACCGACGATAGATTTAAAATCCTTTATGAAATGCGCTTGATCATAATAGCCAAGATCGATCGCCAACTTTGTCAAATCAATATTAGCAGTACCCGCCAATCGTTCTGCCGCTTCGTGAAGTCTATAGCGTTTAATCATCCACTTCGGATTGATGCCGACATATTCATTAAAGAGCCGCTGCAGTTGTCTTTTATTTAGCTGGAACAGATCTGCCAGATCATCAACTCTAATTGTTTTCCGGTCGGCAATTATCCGTTCCGCAATTTTGTTAATCATTACAACGTTTTCATCGCGTTCCGGCAAAATTTCATGAAGAAACTTCTCGGCACATGCGGTCATTTCATCATAGCTACTCAAATTCAAAATGGTTTTCTCAATCGAATCCGAACGGCCTCCGAATATGTCGGTCAAATCTATCAGTCGATTGGTAAACGAAGAAACCGATTTTTTCACAAATGGATAGAATCCGCCCGGCTTAAATTTGATGCCGAATACAATTCCTTTGTCAACGAGAGTGCGTGAAAATTTTTCCTTCGTCACACCAATCACATATGATCGTTCTTTTTCAAAAACAATGTGCACACACGGATGAGGAAGCGTTTCCGAAACAAACGGATCGTTTCCACTGAGATCCCATTCCACAATCCAAAAATGCTCTACAAAGAAAGCGATATCTTCGGAAGGAACATACCGAACAAGTTTGAATTTTTCTTTTCCTTTGTTGGGATTAAGTATTCCGCGCGGATTCTCTTTTTTTAATTCCGCCAAATTCTTTCGTTAACTCCTTTCATACGGAATTTTTATATCATGCAATATCGATCTTGGAGGCAAATACAAAATAAACAAAATGTTTTTAAGTCGCGTTTTTACAATACACAATTTGACCAAAAAATTTATTTTTAAACATCACTCTTAGAAAGGATTCCGTTATGAAAAATACATTTGTCGCAAAAGTCGAAATCGACATAAACGCATCTGCATCGGAAGTTTGGGACGCGCTCACAAATCCGGAAATCATTAAACAATATTTCTTCGGAACAGAAGCGATCTCCGATTGGAAAGCGGGAAGCTCTCTGCAATTCAAGGGTTCATGGGAGGGAAAAGAATACTTGGATAAAGGTATAATTCTGGAAGTTGTGCCGGAAAAATTATTTCGGTATAATTATTTGAGTTCGTTCTCCGGTCTCGAAGATAAACATGAAAATTATGCGAACATTTCTTATGCCTTAACTGCCGGAACCGGCGGAACGAAATTGGTTGTTACACAGGATAATATCGCAACCGAAGATGCATGCACTCATTCCGAACAGAACTGGAAGTACATTTTAGAAGAAATGAAAAAGTTAATTGAAAAAAAATAACACACATACGACGCCTACTTTCTTTGCAACTCAGTCTGACATGAGAAAGTGGTTTGAGAAAAATCACGAAAAGAAAACCGAACTGATTGTGGGTTATTACAAAGTTGACAGCGGCAAACCCAGCATTACGTGGTCACAATCAGTCGATGAAGCGCTCTGCTTCGGATGGATTGATGGAATCCGCAGGTCGATTGACGGCGAAAGTTACTGCATTCGTTTTACTCACAGAAAGCCAACCAGCATTTGGAGTGCGATAAATATTAAAAAAGTTGAGGAGATGACAAAACTCGGTTTGATGAAACCGGCTGGATTAGCCGCATTTGAAAAAAGGAAGGAAAACAAATCCAAGATTTATACGTACGAAAACAATCCTGTTGAATTTCCAATACGCTACAAGAAAAAAATTCAAGCAAATAAAAAAGCGTGGGCGTTTTTCAATTCTTTGCCTCCTTCGATTCAGCGGGTAACAACAAACTGGGTAACGAGCGCAAAGCAGGAAGCGACGAGACTTAGCAGACTGGAAATTTTAATCCGCGACAGCGAAGCCGGACAAAAAGTTAAACCATTCCGCTACGGTCCGAAAAAGTAGTTAACGCATTTTACTATCTAATTGCAACGGGAAGTTCTTAACCAACAACTACTTTATCCAGACCGTTTTAATATTTACAAACTCCTTAATACCGTAATGTGAAAGTTCTCTTCCATAACCGGAATTTTTTATCCCGCCGAACGGCAGACGCGGATCGGATTTTACCATTCCGTTTATGAAAACAGAGCCGGATTGAATTTCCCCTGCCAGTTCTTTTGCTTTGGAAATGTTTGCTGTCCACAATGAAGCGCCCAGCCCGAACGAGGAATCGTTGGCAATTGCGACGGCGTCTTTTTCATCTTTTGCTTTTATTAAACTTGCAACCGGACCGAAAATTTCATCATCGTAAGCGGGCATACCCTTTTTAAGATTTGCAACAACAGTCGGTTCATAAAAAAATCCTTCGCGCTCAATCCGTTTACCGCCGCAGAGTACAACAGCTCCTTTCGCAACCGATTGTTTCACTTGCTGATCGAGTTCCAATAAAAGATCTTCACGCGCAATCGGACCAAGTTCAGTTTCGTGCTTTAACGGATCGCCGACTTTTGTGTTTCTCATTCTATCAACAAATTTTTTTCCAAACTCTTCATAAATTTTTTCAACGATGATAAATCGTTTTGCCGCGATGCAGCTTTGTCCGTTGTTGATTAACCGTGCCGTGACAGCGGTTTTCACTGCTTGATCAATATCCGCGTCTTCAAGAACAATGAACGGATCGCTGCCGCCAAGCTCCATCACGGTTTTTTTCAATTTCGAGCCGCAAGCTTGCGCAACGTTTTTGCCGGCTGGCTCGCTTCCGGTTAATGTTGCGGCTTTCACTTTTGGATGTTCGATAATTTCTTTCACTAACGCAGACCCAACAAGCAAAGTTTTGAAAGCACCAATTGGAAAACCGGCTTTCATAAAAATTTCTTCGATCGCAATTGCGCTCATCGGCACATTTGAAGCGTGCTTAAGCAGACAAACATTTCCCGCCATGAGGGTTGGCGCGGCAAAACGGAACACTTGCCAGAACGGAAAATTCCACGGCATAACGGCAAGTATAATTCCTAGGGGATCAAAACGAACGTAGCTTTCGGATGCATCGGTTTTTACAATTTCATCACCAAGAATTTTCTCCGCGTTGTCTGCATAGTAATCGCAAACCCAAGAACACTTTTCCACCTCGGCAATCGCTTGCGTAATTGTCTTTCCCATTTCCAATGTTAGGATTCTTCCGTAATGTTCTTTTCCGTCACGTAAAATCCGAGCTGCATTTTTCATCAATTTAGATCGCGAACCAAAATCTGTTTCTCTCCAACTTTGAAATTCTTCATCAGCTTTTTCAATAGCTTCAAAAACTTCTGCGCGGCTTAATTCAGTAAACGATTTCAGCACCTTTCCATTTGCCGGGTTAATTGTTTGGATTGACATGTGCACTCCATTTTAATTTCAACTTTCACCAGTTTGTAAAGCACAATACTTTTCTACAAAAAGAAATTTTTATTATGTTCTATCTGAAATTACAGAGAATATTTTTCACAATAAAAAATTTTAACCATCGGAATACGGACATGCTGACGAAACAATCCATCATTCGATATATAACTTTTCTTCTTTTTTTTGCAACGAATTTTCTTCAAGCCCAGATTAAATTGCCAGCTGTATTTGGCAATAATATGGTGTTGCAGCAAAAGACTTTAGCGCCGATCTGGGGGAAAGCAGCACCCAATCAAATCGTGTATGTAAAAACAAGCTGGGGCGCCATGGCGAAAACTGTTGCCGGAAGCGATAGTCTTTGGCAAATTAAAATTAAAACGCCGAAAGCAGGCGGACCTTACGAAATAAGAATTCAAACCGACGGCGACACTGTAACTTTTACTAACGTGATGATTGGAGAGGTTTGGATTTGTTCCGGTCAATCGAATATGGAAATGCCGCTTGAAGGTTGGCTTCCCGACGCACCGGTAGAAGGTTCTGACGAAGCAATTAAGAACTCAACGAATTCGAACATAAGATTTTTTACCGTTGCCCATTCAGTCTCTGATAAACCGGAATTCAGCTTCAAAGGAAGCTGGACTGAATCAAATCCAGAAACCGCTGCTCGATTCAGCGCTGCAGCTTATTTCTTTGGGAAAAAATTATACGACGAATTAAAAATTCCAATTGGTCTAATTCATACCAGTTGGGGCGGAACTCCTATCGAGTCATGGATAAGCGGCAAATACATTTCGCAGATCGATCAATACAAATCTATTTTTGAAAAAATTCAAAATGGTAAGGGGGAATTGCAAGCATTAAATGCCTGGCTGAACGCAAAACCAATTATTGATGTTTCTAAAAGAGAAAAAATTTCCCGTTGGCAAAATCTTCATTTCAATGACAGCACATGTTCTTCCGTAGA
>JAJYMU010000219.1:4819-5452 GCA_021786655.1 Bacteroidota bacterium | reverse complement strand
AAAAGAAATCTTACAGCAAATACTACTCTTGCAGAAATAATCACAAGCATTCAGTTATTTATTGAACCCGCTTGTGTAGAAGTTAAAAATACAAAATCGTGGAATCCCAAAGAGTGGCAATGGAATTAATTCTTTTCCTAATCGGTCAAGAACTTTATCCGCCGTCTTGCTTGTTCCCCATTTTATTGGGCGAACTGGGCGGGCATTTCTTGACTGAATCATTTCCGAATCTTCTCTACAATCTTTTCGCCTGTCCTGCCAACTACATATCCTCCCAAACCAATTTGCAATAATGTCCAAGCTTCACCGCTCAATCGAAATGCAAGCCATCCAAAACTATCACACACAACAAGAATTAAAAACGTAAGCATCGTGATCGGTCTCCAATTTCTCTGCAGCCAGCTTTGTCCTTTCGCTTCCGCTTCAACAATCCTTCCTTGTGAATCAAGCAGCTTCGCTTCATATTCAAGTGCTTTACCTAAAAACTCATTCTCAATTTTCGTTAACTCGTTTTTTAGTTTTCCTCTTTCCTCGTCGGTTGTAGTGAGATTGTCGATTAAATCGGTAATTGGTTTTACAATCCCGCTTAAAAAATCTAATACTCCCATCTTAACCTCCTTCCTTGTCTGATTG
>JAJYMU010000219.1:0-4809 GCA_021786655.1 Bacteroidota bacterium | reverse complement strand
AAATCTCCTGAATAATATTTTTCTCAACTTCACTCAACTTATTGTGAAGATCTTCGAACCGGGATAGATAATTCTTCTCGATCGAAGATGATTTCTTTTTCGTTTCGTCAACATCTTTTTCAATTCTCTTTATTCTGGACCAGAATAGCATGTTCACCAATTCCAAAAGTCCTCCGATAATCCACAGATAAATATTTTCACTCATTTGTCACTCCGAGCGAAGCAGAGGAGCCATTCGCTCAATTATCCTACGATTGTTAAATGATCACCAACAACTTTCTCATAAACAGTCTTTCCGGATACTTTTTTAGAAAGTAAAACTTCATTTCTATTCTTGTCATCATTCCACGAAACATGAATCCATCCCGCCTCGACTCGCCTGTCAAGGCGAGGCTGGTTCCCGAATTCATAGATCAATTGATCGAATGATAATTTCTGCATGATGATATTGAATACATCAACTAAATTCATTGACGGAACAATGAAGTCCGCAGCTTTACCTTCGAGATGTTTAGAATTGAATTTTCCACCGACCACAGCATTGACATCAAATGAACGAAAACCCGAGTTAATAAAAATTGGTACAGCAATTATCTCTCTGAGAGGTTGAAGAACATTTACACAAAGCAATTTCAAATTCTCGATTTGCTTTTCGTTCGGTTCATTCCTGTAGCCATGTCTTTCCGCTTCTTGAGAAATGACAAACTCTTTCAAATAGAAATTTTTGGTTAATCTTAGATCGTGAGCATTTGTCATTCCGAATCCGTCCGCCTTCGGCGGACTATCCGGTGCTTGCTCGCCGTGGCGGGAGGAATCTAAATTTGATTTGTCTGTTGTATCTAAAGTGATTTTCATCTATTGCCTCACATTCTCAATTCTACATTCTAAATTCTCAATTCTATTTAATTCCTTCGTTGTAGTTTTTATTACAATGCTTAATTCGAATTACTATTTCATATTTGCACCAACAAGACGAGGATTCCATGAAAAGAAATTTTTCATTACTCATATTGACTGCTTATTCTCTATTCGCATTTTCGATAAATGCTCAAGTCCCGACTGCACGATTTGTTAAAGTCCAGCGAGTAATCGATGGTGATACATTTGTGTTAACCACAGGCGAAAGAGTAAGATTGCTGGGAATCGATACCCCTGAACTCGATAGTAAAATCATTCAAGAAAAAAATCTCGCAATCAAAGCGACTGAGCTAACTAAGAGTTATGTTGAAAGCAAAACAATAAAACTAACATTTGACGGTAAGACAAAAGACATTTTCGGTCGCACTCTTGCATACGTTTGGTTGAGAAACAAGGAAGGGAAGGATTCACTTTTTATACAAGCAGAATTATTGAAAGCCGGTTTTGCAAGAATCCTGATGTATCCCAAAGATAAAATGTACTATCACTTGTTTTATAATCTCCGAAACACAGCAAGAAAAAACAAACTTGGCATCTGGTCCAAGTGACGAGATTTGTCAGTCTTCTGAGTAGCAACGCAACGAAGAATCTCATTCATAATTCTGCGTTCATTTCACTCCGCCTCTACTCCGCATACAACACCTACATACCCCGCATCTGCATTTCTCTAGATTTCTCCCCCTTAGGGGGAGACGAAGAGGGGGCAGCTGTAGTCAAAACTACAACGAGTTTGATTGTGCTATGATGTATGATTACCATCGAAAATATTTCATTACTCTAAATTCATAAAGGAGGTATCACCATGGCACAAGTAAGTGGAAATGTAATCGGAAACCTTAGCGGTAAACTCGGCAATCTCTCTGCTCGAACCGTTAATGGGAAAACTGTTCTTGCAGCACGCCCATCGAGTTTCAACGTAAGTCAGGACCCGGCTGTAGTTGAAACACGACAGAAGTTCTCAGTAACAGCAACCTTTTCTAAAGGTGTGCTGGCTCTTTCAACACTGGAAGAAATTTGGAAAAGAATCAAAGAAACCGGTATGTCGGTATTCAACACAATCTTCAAAAACAACTTTGCGTATTCTGCAATCGACAAACCAACGATTGGCAACATCATCACACCAGACGGCTTTGCTTTTCCATTAGTAACAGCAGCGGTTGAAGCTGATAAAATCACCGCCGAGCTGCCGGCATTAAATACTCTTTCGGTTTTCTCCCCGGATGAAGTTAATCTCTCCGCAAACGCCCTAGTAGTTTTTCACGATCCGACAAATCCGGATGATCCTACATTCCAGATCATTTCTCTTTCGAAGGACATTGCGAATTTCAATTTCGCACAAGTTTACAACCTGCAGATTGATTTCAACGTTCTTCAAGTGGCGGTTGCCGGTAAATACACAAAAAACATTTTGTACTTAGCTGTCGCGACAAAAGACGCAGTGGGAAAAGTAGTACAGCATTCCTTAACCTACTCCAAGGCTTCGGTATAATTCGTCTTAACTGAACACAAATCTTTAGGGCTATCGTTAGAGGTAGCCCTTTCTTTTTTATTTTTTGATTCATTGATCTTCGGAGTTTATCCCGATGACTTTTATCGGGGCTTGCCTCCTCACGGCGCTCGTATTAAAAGAAATACTCTGTTCTAATCTAATATCTGTTTTGTTAACAATAGTCTTGAAGTTTCCAACCTTCTTTTGTTGCAAATGATAAACCGATATTTTATTTTTCTTACAGAACCATACAGTGCTTCCTCGTCTCCCCCGGCGGGTTAGTACTTGTTCCGTGAAGCCGCTTAGTTGCGGCTTCACTTTTTTTCATCCTCTAATATCTCTGGGTTTCATCTCGCAAAATAATATTTGGCTGAAGGTTCACAGCCAAAAAATATTTTGCTCGTAAAGTAAGGAAGCAACTTATTCGTCTGTCTTTTGTTCACGGTTTTTGATACCAAAAACACCGCGCCAAAATCCAACCTCATAACTTGCTGAAAAGCACCTTTTATTAAAATCATAAAAGCACTTTCAGTAAAATCACTTTTCATTTCGCTTACAACTAAATAAAAGAAAACCGCTTTTATTAAATTGCTCGCTCAGGAGAGTCTGCGCTCTGTTCGGTTCACTCACTTCATTCTGCTTCCTTCCATTCCGCTCACTCATTCGTAGATTTGTAATCACTTCACTTCAAACTAAAAACTAACTTCATTTTTAGATTACAGACCGTTCCGCACAAAACCGACTCATTCGTTCACTTCATTTCATTCCACTGCATTTCTCTCATTCGCCTCACACAGCTTTCTTGTTTACTAAAAATATTCGAAAGCAAACTACTTAATAACTACCTAAGACTAACTTTCCGAATTGATGTTGCTCGTTCCTCGCAAGTTTAATTGTTTTTGCCCGCACGGACAATTTAAGGCACAAAAGAAATCCGTCACGCAAGGGTATATAAACTCATTTTACTTTGCTTTTTTTCATTCGCTAAGCTCATTAAAAAAGCAGTAAAATATCGCCCTTGCGCGCCACCTTTTTGCCTTCTTATCGCCTCGCTTCCGCTCGGCCCCTTTGACATATCTACCGGGCAAAAACATTATTTTTTTTAAGCGGGGCTCTATGCTTTCCACAAAAGTTCTCTTTCACCAGGTCGTTAATGGTCACACTATTCGTCTTGTAAATGTTAAAGGCAGCATCTACGTAAATCTCTTTCTTCCAAGCGGTCACTTCAGTTCTCACAGGTTTCCGTCTGTTCTTCCAGCTTATGCTTTCGTCAGCTTCTTAATCAAAAAATTTAACAAAAAGTAAATTGGGGGGGTTTATGTCCTTCGCTCAAAAATCTATGCTTCTTAAACTTCACAAAATTTTAATTGCTAACGGTTTGTTCTATGCTGCAAATCATGTTTATCAAATCTTAGTTCAAAACACCATTCCATCAAAACTAAATCTTACAATCCTTCGTGTTCACTTGTTTTCGGTTTTTTCAATCCATCAAGTAGAGGCACATTTTCCACAATCAACTATAATTAAATCAAATCACAGGTAATTCTATGCTTACGCAAGAACAAAAAATCCAATTTCGTAAAGAGAAAAGAGAAAGAATAATAAAAATCAGAAAAGCACTCTCCGAAATGTCGGAAGATCAAAGACAAGCTTTAGCTAATAAACTTGGAGTTGTTACTGTAGAAGGTCATCCTCTTACGGTTTACAATCAGTGTTTCTTAGTTGCTCAGACACCGCTAAACTTTACTATCGTTGGCGGGTTTCAGCAATGGAGAAAAGCTGGTCGTATAGTCCGCAAAGGCGAGCATGGTTTTCTTATTCTCGTTCCGGCTAAACAAAGACAAAATGATTCTGGAATTGATAACTTCATCGCTGATGATGAAGATCTAAAATTCTATACCGCTACTGTTTTTGACATTTCACAAACTGAACAAATCAATCAAAAGGAAGCTGCTTAATTGCAGCTTCTCTTAATAAAGGAGAAAATAAAAATGAAACTAAATGAATTCGCATCGTCATTAGTAAGCAAAAATCATTTCATCAAAGCATCGTTCGGCGGATTTCAAGGAGCCGGTAAAACAAGAACAGCAACGGAATTTATTATCGGTACGTACAAGGATTTGAATTGCTCAAAACCAATTCTGATCATTGATAATGAGAAAGGAAGTAGGTTCTTAATCCCGATCTTATAGAAATTGGGTAGAGAAGCAAATCGCAATATTCGAGGACTGTCGCGAGAACAGAGTAGATGACCTCGCGTCTTATTTTGGTTTGTTCGTTTTCCTCCCACATCTCGCTGCGGATGATGGGAATGTACGTCTGGCTCAGGTCGTTGATCAGAAAGTGCTCGATAGCTCTAGCAGCTTCGTGGTACTTTGCTTTAGTGTAAGCTACTGTGCAGG
>JAJYMU010000195.1 GCA_021786655.1 Bacteroidota bacterium | reverse complement strand
ATCTGCCGGAGGCGGTTCTTCCTTCTATCCGGGTGTATCTATTAATTCAATTCCGTTCGGCGGGTTCTTCAGATCCGATAACTACTTTGGCGGAATCATGATTGCGTATCAAGGATATACCGGAGAAAGATCGCAACGTAACTTCGCTACGAGGGGCACTGCAAGTTCTTCTACGGCAGATATAAAGAAAACTGATGTTGGCAACAATACTTACCTGTACGGTTTGTTTGGCATGTCAATCCCGAATACCCGCCTCTCCGTTGCTATGAGCGGTTCGTGGGGAAGGTTCGGAGCTTTTGATGGCGTAAACTTACTTTACCCCGGTGCACTGGATATTAAGCAAGATGGCGAAGCGTGGGAAGCAAAATTTGGTGCTGTTGGAGAATTGCCCCACGGCGATAGACTGGAATTTGTTGCCGGGCGAAGTATCTATAAGGCAACGCACGAAGTGAGCTACTCAAACTTTTCATGGTTCTGGAGCGACCCACTAAATACAAACTTTTTAAGAACAGAGATTAATAAAGATGAAACAAAAGAATGGCTGATGTATGCACGTTATGTAAGACCTATCAATAGTTTTTGGAATGTTGGCGCATCGTTCAGCGTAAATTGGAAAGACCATCCGAAAATTCCGAACTACAGTCTTGCAAATATTCCACGAGATCCTGGAATTTCTGTAGCATATAACATTGGAGTTGGAACAAATTGGTCAAACAGTAAATCACTGTGGGGCTTCGAATACATCTATGAACCGATCACAACTAATACTTGGGCAGAAGCGGGTGAACAAATACTGCAGCCACCAAATCAAAATCTTTCCTCAAATTTCAAAACAATTGAGAACTTCTTCAACTTCTACAATCATATAATACGAATCGGACATCAATCGCAGTCCAAGTGGAAATGGTTGGATTATCGTTTTGGCGTGCAATTTCATTTCTATAAATATAAACTGAATCAGAACGACAATATTCGACGCACAGCCCGCATGTTTTCAACAGATTGGTTGGAAACAACAGCAAGCGGCGGCTTTACGGCAAATTTGGGCAACATTCGGTTGATGTATACACTGCAGCTTGTCTTTGGAAACGGGATGGTGGGAACCGCGTCTATGAGAACATTTGCCGATGGCGCTCGCACTGCCGATTTTCTTCCGGCGCCGTCTGCCAACCTTGTCGTCGACAATATTATTCTCGTAACGCAGCAGTTGGCGTTTGTTTATCAACTCGAATAGGATTCTATAAAAGGGAGAGAATAAATTTGAGATGTGAAAGGTGAAACGGCAGTAGTGATTTACTTTCAAATGAAAGCTTATCACAATGAAGATTTTTCTACAGGCAAAAGCCATTGCCGCGGTTCTTCGGTGGTTTTTATTTTACTTCACCTTCAATCCAATACTTTTCATCAACTGTAAATGAACTGTAAATCAATATTCTTTATGTCATTTTTATAAAAGTTTGATTATTTTATGAATGAATTTCACACATAGAGTCACATCAATATGAAATGGGTGGGGAAATTATTTTTTGTATCGGTTCTTCTTAGTATCTCGCCATTAACAAATATTTTAGCTCAGACCGGTTCATCGCTCACATTCAGCGAGATCATGTTTTATCCTGCAGAGGCAAATGGTGAGTTCGTAGAGATCTACAACACATCCGCAACGGAATCAGTTGATCTCGCCGGATTCAAATTCAAGTATTACACTTCTTCCAATAACAGCATTATTGCTTTGACCGGCGGGATGATTTTGTTACCCGGCAAGTTTGCTGTGATACTTCAAGGGAGCTACGATTACGCTAACGGAATATATAAGAACATAATTCCGCCTGACGCTGTAGTACTCAAAATAAGTTCCAACAGTTTTGGATCTTCGGGAATGGCGAACACAACCGGTCGTGATATTGGTTTGATTAATGCTGACGGAGTGACAATTGATTCTTATACTTATTCGGCAAACAATAGCGCCGGAATTTCAGATGAAAAATATTTGTCGACGAAAGACAACAGCGCGGGGAACTGGAAAAATTCTTTTCACGTAAACGGAACGCCGGGCGCTAAGAATTCTGTCTCGCCGTTCAATTTCGATTTGAAAATAAGTTTTATAGGAGCTGCGCCATCGGAAGTAAAACCGGGTGATTCCGTTAACTTCTCTGTAAGTGTGAAAAATCTTGGTGCACAGTCCGCGCCTTCTTATAATGTCAGTTTGTTCAACGACTCTAACAAAGATTCGGTCGGGCAAACCGGCGAATCATTTTACAACACTGACTTTGCAAATCTGGCAAGCAATGATTCGCTGATAATTCAGAAAAAGATTTACATCCCGGCAGCTGGGGTTTATCAGTTAATTGCAAAAGTTACATTTGCTCAGGACGAAAATCAGAACAACAACGCGGATATTTTTAGCTTTGCTGCTTCCGATAATCCTTCCGCAACGAAGAAAGTATTCATCAATGAAATCATGTACGATCCTTACACTGGGGAATCAGAATGGATTGAGATTGTAAATGCCTCTACCGATCCCGTGAATTTGAAAAACTGGACCGTAAGCGATCTTGTTTCACCGACGAAGGCAACGATTACTACGGCAGACAAATTTTTGAGCCCGAACGAATTCGCAATTTTGACACAAGACACATCACGTTTTCCATATTACCAGCCGAAGAATTTTTTCCAAACAAAATTCGGCGTACTTAGCGCAACAGACGGAGTTGTAATTTATGATTCGCGAAACACAATGGTTGACAGTCTGAAATACAATGCGGGTTGGGGTGGCGCAAAAGGGTTTTCGCTGGAAAGAATTTCGTATTCAAAATCTTCAACGGACAGCACAAATTGGGCAACGACATTAAGTCCAAATGGCGGGACACCGGGACTCATAAATTCAGTTTTGAATATCCCGCGGTATCCATTCGGTAGTTTAATCATAAACGAAATTATGTATGATCCGGCAACAACAAATTCGGAATATTTGGAGTTCTACAATACATCAAACGATTCGATTCAGCTTGGCGGCATGATGATTAAACTTGGATCGAGTTCAAAAGCAAAACTTTCAAATTCATTTTTGAAAATTGCACCCAAAGAATATTTTGTCCTCGCGGCTGATACAACAATCTTCCAAAATTATCCTTGGCTCAAAGCGGAATCGAACGTTCAAATTGCAAGCAGCAGTTTCGGTTTGTTAAATGACGGCGAGATACTGGTGCTGAAGGACATGCTCGGCAATACTTTGGATTCGCTGACGTATTCTCCATCGTGGCATAACGGCAATGTTCTAATTACCAAAAACAAATCGCTTGAAAGGTTGAACCCTTCGTTGAACTCTAACGACAAATCAAATTGGAGTACCTCCGTAAGCAATTACGGCGGAACACCGGGCAAAATGAATTCGATCTTCACGGAAAATTTATCGCGAGAATCCAGCGTGACCATTAATCCAAATCCATTCTCACCTGATAACGACGGCTTTGAAGATTTCACGATCATCAATTTGGATTTGAATCAAACGCTTTCACAAGTGAGAATAAAAATTTACGATAACCAAGGACGCGTTGTAAGAACGCTTGAGAACAGCCGCCCTTCGGCGTCGAAGAACTCGATTATATTTGATGGATTGGATGACACAGGTAAACCGTTGCGTATCGGGATTTACATTTTATTGATTGAAACGGTTTCTGCGAATGGCGGCGCAACAGAAACATTGAAAGCGCCGGTTGTGATTGCCAGAAAGTTGTAGTAGTAGGGAAGGGTCTAAGACCCTTCCGTAAAATATTGCTTAGCTATTTTAGTTATTGATCTGAAATTTCTCGTCGCCTTTCAATTCTTTTCCATAATGCTTCTTGTACATCTCTAAATATTTTTTGTGAAGTTCCGGCGAAGCAGTTGTTCCGTTCACAACAAGCTCATCCTTCGAGAGAGTAATACTATCAAGATCGTCTCTGCCTTCGATTAATTTATCGTGTACCAGATCGCTCTTCACATCCCCGATAAACTCTTTCAAAACTTTCATATCAGCTTTCAGTTTGCCCATATTCTTTTTGAGCTCATCCATGCTTTTCTTGAATGCCTCGCTGTTCGGTCCGGATTTTTTCATTTCTTCCTTGAACAATTCCATAGAAGCTTTATTCTTTTCCATTTCAACTTTGAACTTTGACATTTCTTCCTTGAAATTCTTCTCCCATTCTTTCATCGATTCTTTGAAAGCCTCATCATTGAACGTCGGGCAATTGATGTCGCCGGATAAGCTGTCAATGCCGATAGGCGGCACATGAACCGGAGGAATTTTGAATGAATGAACAGCCCAATTATCGTGCATGCCCTTTTGGAAATTCTTTATCGCCGCTTTCCAATTCGTAGAATCAAACTGCGGGAAGGAAGAAGCGTCGAAATCAAAATCGAAATCATAATCTCGACTGCCTCTGAATTTTCTCATCTTTTCAAGATAATCCTTCATGCTTGCGGTGTAATTCTTCGTTAAGTCGCGGTATTCTTTTTGCAGCGAATCATATTCGGTTACTTTTTGTGAGACCAAACCTTGATACTTCGGAAAATCTTTCCCGTCAACTTTTTCGCCGTCAATATATAACTTGGAAAGTTTGCCGTCGCTCAGCTCTGCTTTATATTTTTTTTCTTTTCCTTCAGGACCGTCGTAAAATTTTATGGTTCTGTTGCCGTTTTTTATACCGATTGTATCTGAAGCGGCGCATTCATCGTCCGTTGTTGTTTTGAAAGACAAGTTTTCACCCGAGGGGGAAAAGGGATTTACAAATGATGCGGATGCAAAATTGAGCGAACTGTCTTTTGCCGAAGGCGAAGAATAAATTGATACGGCTGCCATGGCGGTTAGCAGAACAGCAAAGGCTGCGAGTCTGACCCCGTACGCAATGTTTTTGTTCTTCGTGTTCATTCTAATTATTCTCCTATATAATTGATTTTTCTTTCCAATCGCAGCCATCGCTAATGCGGATTCATTCTTTTTCATTTGCTGAATATTGTAAAGCGCTTTTGAGTAACTCATTGCATCACCGCAAGTTTGAATTGCAATATCGTCGCAGCAATTTTCTCGTTCCGAATTTATCAGCGAAGAAAACCACCATACAACCGGGTGATAAAAGAATAAAGTTTCAATGAAAGTCTGAATCATGTTTATCAAGAAATCATATCGTTTAATGTGAGCGAGTTCATGACTGATAATTGCTTCGATCTGATCTTGCGGCAAACCGCTTATCATTCCGAGCGGAAGAAGTATGATCGGTTTTAAATGACCAATGGTAATTGGAACATTAATTTGTGTTGATTCGAAAATTTGAACCGCCAGTGTAAGGTGTAACTTAGAGCTCAAATAGTTTAATCTGTTATGCCAAGCGTTATCTAGAGAATGTAAACCGGTTGTTTTTAATCTTTGCACATAGAGTGCACCGCCGATAAACCTTAACGAGAAAATTATAAATCCCACAAACCAAAATGTTA
>JAJYMU010000015.1 GCA_021786655.1 Bacteroidota bacterium | reverse complement strand
GCGGGCGGCACTGCAGCAAATAGAAATCTTTTCCGTCGTAAGCGAATTCAAGATCAACAGGCGAATGGTTCTTAGCCTGAAGCGTTTTCAAAATTGTGTCGAGCTTTTTAATGAAATCAGTTTTGGAAATCAATCCGTCAAATGTTACTAAAAATTCTTTCGAGTGATCGAACGAATCCAGCGGCGTCGGCTGTCTTATCATTGTTCCGTCTAAGACGGAAAATATTTCGGTAAACTGCGGATACTCGTTACTGTATTCCTCAAGCACTGTGTCGATTTCAACCGATTCGAATTCGTTCGTCTCAAGATTAATCGCATCAATTTTTTTCGGAGAGTATCTTCGCGTTTCATCAAGCGAAACATTTACTTTTAAATTCGGCTGACCCGGTGAGATCAAGACCGGATAATCGTCGCTCAGCCGGTCAACAGCTCTGGTGCCTAAACCGGGCACGAGTCGCAAAAGTCCGTCTTCCCTTTTGATGCGCGGCGACCAGCGGTATTCATTGTGGCTGAACGCGACACCTGCAAAAGTAGGCATGTAGTATTTCCCTACTCTCGTTCCAACAACTTGTTGAATCATCACGCCCATCTCTTCGTGAAAATCGAGAAGACCGCGTTCAGCGCGGTACTCAATCGGATCGGGGCTGAATGTTGATGCATAAACTTCTGCTATCGCATCCATCAATGCGGAAAGCCGCTGCTGCTTGGTGCCTTGATTAGCGAGGAACAAACTTTTGTATTTACCCGAAAACGCCGCGCCCATTTGATCTTCAAGCAACGACGAGCTGCGGACTACGAGCGGTTTATCTCCCAGGTCATCAAGAGCAACCGACAATCCTTTTACAAAATCCGGCGGAAATTCCGAGTTGATAAACAACTGAACAATGTGAGGATACTCGATTCGGACTTCGTCAATCTCTTTATACTTTTGTTCGAGCACTTCTTCCAAATTGTTGTACTGCATGAAATATAAAACTCCGTCAGACGTGATGTACCACGTTTTTGGAATTTTAACATCGCCTAATGCCGGATTGTTCTCGGCTTCTTTCTGTAAAATGTGATAAGCCAGAAAAAGACCGGCGCTTTTGCCGCCAAGTTTTCCGTGACTGCCTGCGGGAAAAATCATTTTGTCGATCAGACGGTAAAAATCCGTAAGCTTAACATATTCTTTTGCAACGCTGATGTATTCGAGCTGCTCGGTAAAAAATCTTCTCAGAAGTGAAACGCGCAAACCTTTTATTGTTGAGGGCGGAAGTTCAAATTTCTCCGGCGCCATGTGATAATGTTTTCTTATTGCATCTGCAATTTCTGTGAGCGATGTATCTTGTGTCTCAACAACTTTTACAAGCGCGCCCGATTTATCTTCCTGAATCCATTTCTGAATTTTTGAAAGTATAACCTCATCCGGCAAATTTTCATCGGCAAGTTTCAAAATCGATTCGACATATTGGTCATAATTGACAAATTTCACAACCTTCAACGGCTTGTTGTCATCGTAATTTTGTTCGTCCTCGCTGCCGCGGCGTGAAAGACTTGTGTGTTTCATCAGCATCTCGGCTTCTTCTACACCTTTCCAACATAACAGATGCAAAGTTTTGCGAAGCAGACTCATGAACAAATTCGGATCGGTCTTTCGAATCATATCAAGCACAACGCGCCATTCGCCTTTTTTTCTTCCGTCAACCTGTTCGCGGACATTTTTGAGTTCGTTAAAGACATTTTTCAATTTTTGATGGAGAATAAAATGCCCTAACCGTTCGGCAATTGTGTCCAACAGTTTTCTTTCTTCTTTTAGAAAAGGACCGACATCCAGCGCCGGCGCATCTTCCAGATAGTAAACGGCAATGTGACCAACAACTTTTTCCTGAACTATGATATCACTCTTGATGAACCATTTCGTCTCATCAAAATCGCTTGTCTGATAAACGATATCTCCGTAAACCAATTTTGCTTTGCAAATGTTGGGATACTGCCATCCGGGAGGAATGGCATTGATGACCGTATGAAACGCTTGGCGCAGCGAAATGTCCGATCTATTTAAACTGTCTTCGATTGTATAAAGACAATTTAATTCCTTTGCACGTTCCTGTAATTCGAATACGAGGTTATCTATAGGTTTGTTCTCATCTACCATTTTTTAATTACTCCGCGACTTTTTCTTCCGTCAATTTTGATTTTTAGCGGCTGTTCCAATCTTACATGTTTTACAAAATTCATTTCACGAACAACTTTTTGATTATCCAGCCACTTCCAATCAATTCTAAACTGCCCGTCAAAAGTTATGGAAAAATAGTTTACCTTGAAACTTGTCAGGTTATGGAAGAAATGCGAACCTTGGCTGAGCTCAACATTAATTCCGAAAAGTGTTGATTCAACAATTACCTTAGCACCGGCAATTTGACTCCACTCGACCGGAATACCGAGCCATGGATCGGAACTGCCCCACCTTCCGAAACCGATCAACACATAATTTTTTTTAGCGGCAACAAGTTCCCTATTAATCAAATCAATCTCTTCCGAAATTTTCAAAGTATCTTTTTTATCGAAAGTTTCCGGCTTAACAAACACAACGTCAAGAATATTTTCGACGATTCCGTTACCCATCGCTCTGTCGGAAGCGAGCAACACGTCTCCGCCGAACAATTCTTTTTCTTCCAGTTCAATCGATTCATCGGGAACAACCATGGGCCGCACTTGCAGAAACCCGAATTTAATTTTTTGTTCATTCTTTAAGACGCTTACCGCAAATTCAATTTCGACCGGGCTTGACAAAGCTTCTTCGCATACACGCAAAAGTTTTCTTACCAAATCATTGAAACGGAATTCATTCATGCCGAGAAGCGGAGCGAAATTCAAAACGCGCGGTCCGTCAACCCCAACTCCCAAAACTATTCTCTGAGACGATACATCGTAGGTTGATGCAATATATTTCATTGTCGAATCATAATCCGCCTCTGTAAGACTCAAGTGACTCATGTATTCTGTTTCCTTTGCCGGATTGTACACCGAAACGGGATTCATGTTGACAACCCAGAAAGTCGTCTGAGTATTTTTCATCATGTCATGCGGGTCGCCAAACGGGGGACCGGATTTCGGCGACAGGGGTGAATAACTCCATACGAGACCGCCGTCAACAATTGTTTTTCCGAGACCGAGAGCAAGATTAACAACACCGTGTTCAGGTTTAGATCTTCCGGCTGGATAATAATTGAACGAACGCGCAACACCGGAAAAGTTTGGATAAAAACGATCGTAATATTGCTGTCCAACTACTTCTTGGATTATCACAGCCATTTTTTCGTCTTGAATAGAATGCGACGAAACTTTGAAATAATCTTTCGCGGCTTTGAAGAATGTTGAAGCGTAAACGAATTTTATAGCTTCACGTAGTACTATAAATTTTTGATCAGGGTCAGGCTGGTTATTTGGAATCATCTTGGTCGCATAAATGCCGGCAAACGGTTCATGCTTTGCATCTTCAAGCATGCTCGACGACCTGACAGCCAATGGTACGTGAATATTTTCTACCAGCGAGCAGAGATCACCGAGAATTTCTGCAGGCAGACTGGCATCAATAAAAGCCATTGCAATGTGCTCGTCAGGTTCATCGGAATAAGCGATCTCGTACAAATTATTCCGGGACATGAATGCATCAAACACATCCGTTCGAATTACAACCATCCGCGGAATATTGGTAAGCACATCAGGAAATTCATTGGGAGATATTTTTTCTTGAAGAGTTTTATTGATGAAGGCAAGTCCGCTGGCTTTACCGCCTAGAGAACCATCGCCTATCGAGGTTATCGCTTCGCCGGATTCAAGAAACTTTCTATCAAAGCGCGGATAGATATCATTATTTGAAAATGAACTGTTCAAATGAATCTCCTCACAGTGACCCGCTTCGACTCGCCCGCTTAGACTTAATGTCTATTCGAGGTTGGCATCCTCAGCGAGGCGAGGCTGAGAAGTATCTGAAAACAAATTATATTTTATTCGCTTTAAAAGGAAGGGAATTAATTCTGGTTCGCTTCCGCCTCAGAATTAAAAGCCGGAAATCGATTGCAGCAATTCCCGGCTCGTCTAAAGACTCAATACTAATATCTAAATACTAATTTACACCCAACCTCTATCTTTGCAAGCTTGCGCCACTCTGCTAACAGAAATTACATAAGCGGCATCGCGCATATAGAGATTTCTTTTCTTAGCCAAGTCGCTTACTGCATGAAACGCTGCGGTCATCTTCACATCCAGTTTACCGAGCACTTCGTCCTTTTCCCAGAAATAATTCATGTTGCTCTGAACTTGTTCAAAGTAACTGCACGTAACGCCGCCTGCATTTGCAAGGAAATCCGGAATAACAAAAATTCCTTTTTCCTGAATAACCTTGTCTGCTTCCGGCGTTGTTGGACCGTTTGCGCCTTCAACAATCACTTTAACTTTTTGACTGATCTTATTCACATTGTCTTGACGAATCTGATTTTCCAACGCTGCCGGAAGAAGTATGTCAACTTCCTGCTCGATCCACGCATCACCGTCAAGAATTTCATAACCAAGTTTCTTCGCTTCAGTTTTTTCGATACCACCGAACTTATCGGTAATCTTCAGAAGCTCGCGTAAATCAATTCCGCTTTTTCTTCTGAAAGTGTATGAACAGTGATCGTTTTCATCCCAGCTTGAAACGCAGATAACTTTTCCGCCAAGCTGCTGATAAAGCTCGATTGCGTACTGCGCAACATTTCCGAAACCTTGAACTGCTGCGGTAGTATCTTGCAGACGAATGCCGAGATCTTTCAATGCTTCACGAAGCGTGAACACAACTCCGTAACCTGTAGCTTCAGTTCTTCCAAGTGATCCGCCCATACCAACCGGTTTACCGGTTATAAATCCGGGAAATTTTGAACCGTGAATTACTTCAAACTCATCGAGCATCCATAACATGTGCTGAGCGTTTGTCATAACATCCGGCGCCGGAACGTCGTTTAACGGACCTACATTCTTTGCCATCTGACGAACCCAGCCTCTGCAAATTTGTTCTTGTTCTTTCATGCTCAAGTGGTGGGGATCGCAAATCACGCCGCCCTTTCCGCCGCCCAACGGAATGTTTACAACTGCGCATTTCCAAGTCATCCACATTGCAAGGGCTCTTACAGTATCAACTGTTTCTTGAGGATGGAATCGAATTCCTCCTTTGCTAGGTCCGCGTGCGTCGTTATGCTGAACTCTAAATCCTCTAAATACTTTTGTTGTTCCATCGTCCATTCTAACGGGAATGCTGAAATGATATTCTCTCAATGGGTTTCTTAAAATCTGACGTGTTGCATCATCGAGATCGAGTATTGCCGCTACCTTATCAAACTGCGTTTGCGCCATCTCGAATGGATTAAAAGCTTTGTTGCTGCTCATAAATAACCTCTATAAGAATTTTTTTAAGATTGATGAGCCGACGAAAAAAATAAAATGTTATTTGGATTTATCTATC
>JAJYMU010000185.1 GCA_021786655.1 Bacteroidota bacterium | reverse complement strand
CGTAAACTTTATTGGACTAAGCGTGGAAGGATCGATCTATTATAAATCGGAAGAGTATCAGAGCGGAGCTATCAAAGCAAAAAGTTATCCTATTATGCTTACCGGATTTGTAAATGTTCTTCCGCTAATTCACGGCGAAGTTGGTGTTGGTTGGTACAATACCAAAATCGATTATTCCGGAAGTCTTTCGTCACACAAGGCTGAAACGTCAAACAGTATGGGTTACCATTTAGGCGCGGGTGCGGAATTGCCGCTGGGCAGTTTCATTTTAGCCGGCGATATTAGATATGTCTTCCTAAGTCTTTCCAGCGCTACAAGTTTTAAAAGTAATTTTTACGTTATAATGGTCGGCGCGTTCTTTAAACTGTAATATTCTAAAAATGAAAAACTAATCCCGAGGCATTATGGTATTCGATAAAATCAAAAACGCAAAACTCTATTTTCCGCTTGGAGAAAAATTTCAAAAGGCGCTTCAATACCTTGCGGATACGGATTTCTCTTCTGTTGAACCGGGTAAATACGAAATTGACGGCGAGAATGTTTTTGCGCTCGTTCAGACTTACGATACGAAACCGTTAAGTTCCGCAAAGTGGGAAGCGCACAAAAAATATATTGATATTCAATACGTTGCATCCGGACGAGAAAAAATGGGTGCTACGGAATTTGAAAAAGTAATTATTATCGAAGAGTATAACGCAGATAAAGATTGCGCGCTCTATAAAGGAGATGGAAATTTTCTTCTTGTAGATGAAGGTTACTTTGCAATTTTTTATCCGACGGACGTTCACATGCCGGGTTTATCTATAAATATTCCCAAACCGGTTAAGAAAGTTGTTGTGAAAGTTTCTGTTGATAATATTCAAGAGCAAGAGACCGGCAATGTCGAATCTCTCGCTCCACAAATTTGATTATTTGTTCGGAAGGATTTCCAGAAGTTCTACTTCAAAAATTAAAACGGAGTTCGGTTCAATCATATTGCCGGCTCCGTTTTCTCCATACCCAAGTTCGGAAGGAATATACAATTCCCATTTATCGCCGACATGCATCAATTGTAACGCCTCGGTCCATCCTTTAATAACTTGATTGAGCGGAAAAGATGCCGGTTCGTTTCTTTCATAGGAGCTGTCGAAAACTCTGCCGTCGATCAAACTGCCTTTATAATTAACTTTTACTTTGTCGGTTGCCTTTGGAGAAGGACCGGTTCCGGTTACCAATATTTTATATTGAAGTCCGTCGGCAAGAGTTACAACGCCGGGTTTCTTTTTGTTCTCGGCTAAAAATTCTTCGCCTGCTTTTTTGTTTTTCTCTTTCACCGCATTCAAGTCAGCTGTGCGTTTCGCCATCATTTTTTGATTGAAAGCATTCATAGCGTTTTTCATTTGAGCTTCACTGATCTTGGTTTGACCGGTAAGCCCGTCCTGTAATCCTTCGATAAGTACGCCGAAATTTATATTCATCGACGGATCTTTCAAATTATGGCTTAAGCTCTGACCAATGGCATAACTGACTGTGTCATCTTGAGTAGTTATTGATATCCCGGATTTAGGTGCAGCTTCGGCCTGCTTTTTGTCTTTCTGGGTCGTCTTTGTTTGAGCATTAATTATTGTTACGGCAAACAGCAAAAAGAATAACATCTTGGTTAACTTCATTTTATCTCCTTGGACTGAGTTTTTCTGATTATGGGTCGTGAAAATAAGCGCATTGTAATTCATAAGCAAACTGACCAGCAGTTAGCTTTTAGCTGTTAGTTGTGGATGATAATTTCTAAATTCTATCTAGGAATTTTTTGAAAGGGACAAAAATGAAAACAAGAAACTCGATTAAACTTTCTTTCATTTTATTATTCACAATTCTCAATTCGTCATTCTCAATTATCAACGCTCAATTCTACAAATCAGATTCCCCACTTGCCCACACTTACTCTATTGTCGCGTTCGATCCTCAGACCGGCGATATGGGCGTTGCGGTTCAATCTCACTGGTTCTCCGTCGGAACTTCTGTTACGTGGGGCGAGGCGGGAGTGGGCGTAATTGCGACTCAATCGTTTGTAAATGCGTCATTCGGTCCGCACGGATTGGAATTGCTGAAGAAAGGAATGAGCCCGCAAGAAGTTGTTGATGAATTAATCAAGCGTGATGATGGGCGTGATTACCGCCAGCTTGCCGTTCTCGATTCAAAGGGTCGCGCCGCATCTTACACCGGATCGAAATGTATTCAACCGGCAGGCAACATTGTTGGCGATGGGTTTTCAGTTCAGGCAAATTTAATGTCAACAGATAAAGTTTGGCCTGCTATGGCAGAAGCGTTTAAGAATTCCAAAGGTCCGTTAGCAGAAAGAATGTTGGCTGCGCTTGAAGCGGCACAGAAAGTCGGCGGGGATATACGCGGCAAACAATCGGCTGCAATGCTGGTGTTCCGAGGTAAGTCCACAGGAAAAGTTTGGGAAGATAAATTGGTCGATCTTCGCGTTGACGACAACCCCTCCCCGCTTGTTGAGTTGAAAAGACTTCTCAAAGTTCACCGCGCATACGAGCACATGAACAACGGCGATCTGCAAACCGAGAAAAACAACATGGCAAAAGCTATGGAAGAATATTCTGCAGCGATGAAAATGTTTCCAGATAATCTAGAAATGAAATATTGGACGGCCGTTACGCTTGCCAACAACGGAAGATTAAAAGAAGCATTACCGATGTTCAAGGAAATTTTTGCGAAAGACAAAAATTGGAAAGCGCTGACTCCGAGATTGATTCCGAACGGTTTGTTAAAAGTTGATGATAAGCAGTTAAAAGAAATAATGAAATGATTTTCCGTCTCGTAGGGGCTTAATTAATCAAGCCCCTACGAATTAAAACGGAAAATCTTCTTTGAGATTTACCTTCTCCAATTTTTTCTCTTCAACATTTTTCTTTGCTGTCTGATGCGTTCGGTTACCGTCAACATAAATCGATTTGTACGGAAATGTCGGGCAAGCAAACTCACATGCGCCGCATCCGATGCAGTAATCGTCGCGTGTTTCGGGAATCAGAAGTTTGCCTTCAAACGGAACCATGTGAACAGCTTTTGTCGGGCAATGTTCCGAGCACGCGCCGCAGTCTGTTTTCTGTGTGTTTACTACACAATTATCTTTCACAAATTTTGCTTTACCTATTTGCGTTAACTTTTTCTTTTCCAACGGAATCGGTAATATCGCGCCGGTTGGACAGACATCGGCGCAAATGGTGCATTCAAAATTGCAGAAGCCGGCGGCGTTATCCATTCGCGGCTGCATGATTCCTAAAAATCCGTATTCAAGAAACGACGGCTGCAGAACTTGCGTTGGGCATGAAGCTACACACAAGTTGCACGCGGTACATTTGCTGTTGAATCTTTCTACGCCGATTGATCCGGGCGGCGAGACTGCGCTCAGTTTGAAAATTGCTTTCGTGCTTGGCTTCGTAACCACAATCTTCTTCTGAACCTGCGCGCCGATTGCCGTCGCAGAAAGGAAATAGAGAATGGTCTTCGTGAAAAAGTCTCGCTTGGATTGTTCAACTGAAATATTTTCACTCTTTCTGTTCTTGTATGAATTGCTGAGTGTAATTCCATCAGTCGGGCACGATGTTAAGCAATCAAAACACATTACGCAGCGGGACATATCGACTGTTTTGTTATCACTGTCTATGCAGCCGGACTTGCACTCCTGCGTACACAAACCGCAGCTTATGCAGTCTTCATCTTTAATTATAATTTTGAACAGAGATATTTTTGAAATGTAACCAAGCAGAGTTCCAACGGGACAAACAGTGTTGCAGTACAATCTTCCTTTCATCCACGCCATAGCGACAACAATTGCAAAGAACGCGGCAGTAATCACAAACGGAACTGCGTTGAATGCTTTTATATCATAGTAATAAACCGAATAGACTTTGAACATCTCCATTGCTTTGGATGCAATATTGTTAAATCTGACAAGAACCGGCTTGAAAAAATTTCCGGTTATTCTTCCGTACAGACTGTAAGGATCCAAAAGATTTATAGCCAGCGAACTACCGAGTAAGAACACAACTATGGTCAAAACTAATAATGAAATACGTAGAACTCTTTGCTCTTGCAAATACTCGAAATATTTTTTCTTTCTGAATTTCTTAGAAAAATAATTAACGATGTCCTGAAGGATTCCCAACGGACAAATGGTTGAGCAGTAAATCCTTCCGAACAAAATTGTAAGTAAAAGAATAATTAAGAAACCGGAAGCGCCGATTGATAAAATCGCTATAAACTTAAGAAGCGAAGGGACGAATTGAAGATAGAGAATATCATTCTTAACAAAACTGGGGATGTAACCGTAAAAATCTATTAGAAGGAATGTTGTTGCGATTAAAAAGATTAATGAAACAACAATTCTAACTTTCCGGAGAACTGGGGTATTCATTTCATCACAAGATAATCCGTTTGATGTTTAGTGAACTCAAATTCTTTTTGCCCACGCCCATTGCGTCGGCATAAGTTATATGCGGAACATCATCGGGTTCGATGCCGAACAATTTTGCAGAAGCCGCGTCTGCCGCAACTATGTCTGTCGATAATATTTGAGATTTCATTAAGACCACGTCGTCTGCCGAAACGCCGCGCGGACCGTTTCGCTTCATCACGTAATATGCGTCAACTATATTCAGCACTGGACGTTTGCTGTAAGTCGCATAATCTGCAATGCATTGCTGCAAATCGGTACGGTGCCAAAAACGTCTATCCCACACAACACCCATCATATTTTTCAACGATACGGTTAACCGGGCGCCGCCATGATTTTTAAGAATTGGCATGTTAATGAATACGTCGCTCTCAAGAACTAGCTCATGGACTTTAGCTTTTTTCAAAAACTTTACCCGAGCTGACGGAAATTTCTTGATAATAACTTTCAGTATCGGCGGGAACCATTTGAGCGCCGGAATCCTTTACAACTTTTTCTATTCCGCTGTTAACGTAACATCTTTTCCAATCGTCGCATGTATGATCGGCAACATAAACTTCTTTTGCCCCGGCATTGAAGCAGTGTTCAATGACACGTTTAACAAGTTTAGGATTCGTATTTCCGCCGCGTTCAGGAGTTACGTCCCATCCAATGTTCGGTTTCAAACAGACTTTCTGATTTTTATTAACAAATGTTTTCATGCCGCCGTATAGTTTTATCGCCTCGTCGAACATAACATCCGGCTCCCCGCCTTTGATTGCAACGAGATCATAAGCAGCGGGAATTATTCGACTAGTTTTTGCAAAATACCTTCCATAAAAACCCAGGAATGCAACAGCGGCGCCAGTTAGTAATCCGGCTTGAACACTTTTTTTGAAGAAGTCCCTTCTGTCCATTTTTTCTCCGCACCTTTGTTATTAGGTTTGTAGTGAACAAAAGTAATCAATATATTATATTGTATTCAAGACAAATTCATCGGAGTGAAGTATGGAATTTTTGCTTTCGCTAAAACGTATTTCATCAAATA
>JAJYMU010000096.1 GCA_021786655.1 Bacteroidota bacterium | reverse complement strand
ATCTTAAGGACTATCGACGGCTTGCCCGGTACAACGGGAGCGAATAAAGTTTCGTGGGATCTTTCCGATAATAACGGTGGAAAATTACCAGATGGTAAATACACATTTGAAGTGGATGCGTTGAACGGTAACGGAGATAAAATTACGGCAGATATTTTCAAAGAGGGAACCATCGGCGGTGTTCGTTTCGGCAACCAAGGAACAGTTCTTTTAGTTGACGGGGCTGAATATTCGATTTCCGATATACTTGAAATACTAAATTCAAACAACGGAGGAAATTAATGGCTGAGATTAACGGTGTCTCAGTTCCTTTTATTCCGATTGTAGGAAATGAATCAACAGCTTCGCGCAAAATTGGGCGTGAAGCCAGCAATCAATTCGATGCAATATTCAAGCAGGAACTGGAAAAGGTAAAGTTCTCCAATCATGCAATGAAACGCCTCGAATCGCGCAACATACAGTTAAGCGATAATGACATTAACAGAATTGAAGAGGCAGTTCAAAAAGCGGAAGCAAAAGGTTCTAAAGATTCACTTGTACTGATGGATAAAACCGCTTTCATAGTTAACGTACCAAACAAAACTGTTGTAACGGCAGTTGAAGTTGAAAATTCTAATGAGAACGTTTTTACAAATATAGATAGTGTAGTATTTGCAGTTTAATTAACAAAACATAAAAACAGAGCGGGACCTTCCGAGGACGCTCTTGATCTGGCCGAATGACTGAAGCCGGATCACATCAGGAGGTTATTATGGCACTCTTAACATCTCTCTTCGCAGGCGTATCAGGCTTACGCAATCACCAAGCAATGATGGACGTTATCGGCAACAATATATCCAACGTTAACACCATCGGTTTCAAAGGTTCACGCGTTACATTCAGCGACACGTTTAACCAGTTCGTCAAAGCAGGCACTAACCCAACCGACTCAACCGGCGGCACAAACTCATTTCAGATCGGTCTCGGTATGAAGGTTAACTCGATAGACCGCAACTGGAATCAAGGTACGTTTGAAAGAACAGGCATTACAACAGATTTGGCGCTGCAAGGTCAGGGTATGTTTGTTTTGCAAAGCAACGGCCAAAAATTCTTTTCGCGCGCAGGCGCTTTTCAATTTGATGCAAGCGGAAAACTAGTAAGTCCGCAGAACGGCGCAGTTGTTCAAGGAAAAGTTGCAAGCCAAGACGGTGTGATTCCTCCCGGAAATAATTTGGAAGATCTCATGATAGATACAAACATGAAACTGCCTGCAGTTTCTACAACTCAAATAAAATGGGGCGGCAATCTCAAAAGTAACAGCGATCTAACCAGAAGCGTTCAGGTTATTCAACGAGGCAACATAAATTCTGCATCTCTTAATGTTGGCGACAGCACCGCCCAATACCCGATAACAGTTTATAATGAATACGGTGACGTTCCGATCTATAAGGTTTCTTATACAAAAACCGCAGCGAACACTTACGATTTGAAATATTCTCTTGAAGATTCCAAAGGAACTGTTCTAACAACCGGCGGAATTACCGGTTTAGTTTTTGCAGATAACGGAACCGGAACTTGGACGTTGGATGCAGCTTCCAAAGCAAAATTTGACGGAGTTGCAAACAGAATTAACGTCGCAAATTCGAACATAGATTTTACTTTTGATCCGACAATAATTACACAAAACTCAAGCACAACAACTCTTAGCGCGTCGGCAGACAATAACAGAATTCCTAATATTGTAAGCGGTTCAGTTACGGTTTACGATTCATTGGGAACCGCTCACCAGGTTACGTTGAAGTTTACAAAGATTGCAGACAACGTTTGGACATGGACTGCTTCCGTACCGGGTACTTCAACAATTAACGGTCAGAGCGCTTCGTCAACCGGAACGATTGAGTTTAATCCGGATGGAACTTTGGATCCGTCAAAAATTTCTCCGAATAATCCGCAGTTAACATTTGTACCAAACGGCGGAGCGGCAACATCAATCATCGATCTGGCTTTCGGAACGGGATTCGGCGGTGTAACGCAGACATCATCAAGTTCAGTCATCAGCGCACTTTCTCAAAACGGTTCTCCATCGGCATCGTTATCTAACTTGAACATTGACCAATACGGCAAGATCGTTGGAATTTTTTCTAACGGTTCATCGAAGAACTTAGCTCAAATAATGGTTGCAACCTTCAACAACCTGAACGGATTGATCAGTGTTGGAGACAACATGTATTCGGCTTATGCAAACAGCGGCGAACCTAGAATCGGAAGTCTTGGAGAAGAAACCGGAACTACAGTTCAATCCGGCGCGCTCGAACAATCCAACGTAGATTTATCTGAAGAGTTCACAAGAATGATAGTTTCGCAGCGAGGATTCCAAGCCAACGCTCGAGTTATTACAACGGCGGATTCGCTGCTTCAGGAAATCACAAACTTGATTAGATAGTTAACTGCTAAACGATACTTCTTTTTGAGAGCTGTGGTTGAATAAATTTTGCGACTTGACATTCAAAGCCACAGCTCATTTTTTATCTAAACTCTTCTGGTGGGATTAAAACAACTGCAGAATATTGGCCACCCATTTCTTCTTAGCACGATTAAAAATCAATATTGAAAGGTTTTTTCATGGCATAGCAATTGAAAAAACATGCGCATATGGAACAAAAAGAAGAAAAACAAATCGTTAAGACAGAAGAAAAGCCGCCTCTGCCTATTGAGAAGAAAGGAATCAACATTAAAATTTTCCTTTTTGGTATGCCGCTTTTTATTGCCCAGCTTATAGCCGTTTATTTTATTACGGCTAATATTCTCATAAAGAAAATACAGTCCAACAATTCTTCTACAACTCAACATCCGGTAGAAAAAAATATCGCCGCGCAACAAGAGGCTAAGCAAAACAATTCCGGTAAATTTGTTTACATGGTCGATGATTTAATCGTTAATCCGGCAAACACCGATGGGAAGAAACTTCTTCTCTCTTCAATCGGTTTTGATGTCGCCTCCGACCAGGATCAGAAAGAATTGAAAGCCAAAGATGTCATTCTCAAAGATGCGGTGATTTCCGTTCTTACCAGTAAGGACCTTGAAAAACTTGCGAACATAACTTACCGAGACACATTGAGAACGGAAATAATAAAAAGATTGAATGGTGTAATGCCCGAAGTGAAAATTAATACGATCTATTTCAGTAAATATATTTTACAGTAAGTATGGCTGCGATATTATCACAACAAGAAATTGATGCGCTGCTTAATAACATTAAAAGCGGCACAGAGCAGAAAGCCGAAACACCGGTAGAGAAGGAAGCAATACTGTTCGACTTCCGGCTTCCGAACAGAATTTCAAAAAATCAGCTTAGAATTTTAAGAAGCATTTTTGAAAATTTTGCCGAGAGTTTCAGCTCGTTTCTTGTCACAAAACTTCAGACGATTGTAAATATTAATGTCACGTCGGTAGATCAAATTTATTACTCGGAGTATGTCCTTTCGGTTGCCAATCCCGCATGTTTGTTTACTTTCGAAATCAAGAATACGGACGTAAAAGGCGTACTTGAACTGAATAATGATTTAGCGCTTTCACTGGTGGATAAACTTCTCGGCGGAAACGGTCTCGGTACAAAACAAACAAAAGTAATTACGTCGATCGAACAGAAAGTACTTCGTGTAGTTGTTGACCGTGTTATGCAAGACCTCAGGAAAGCATGGCAGACAGTTGACAGCATGGAGTTTGTCGTCGAAAGATTTGAACCTGATATCGATTTTGCCCAGATAACATCTCAAAGCGAATCCGTGCTGCTGATCTCTTTCGAAATTTTGATCGGCGAACAATCGTTCTTAATGAATATTTGTTTTGCAACTTTTGCATTCGACACGATTCTTTCCCGCTTGTCGTCTCAGAAACTTTCATCGATACGCACAATTAAACATTACGGACACACCGCACGCAACATATTGAGCCAGCATTTGTCGAAAACTCTTTTGCCGATTATAGTTGAACTTGGAAGCACAAAACTTTCTGTTAAAGAATTGCTGGAGATGGACAAGGGCGATATAATTCGTCTTGAAACGAAGATCGGCGATGATCAAAAAATTAAAACCGGCAGCCAGCTGCTGTTCATGGGACGCGTTGGCGTTTCGAACAATAAGAAAGCTATTAAAGTTACCAAGAAAGTATTGGAAGAAATAAAATCTCTATAGGATGAATAATGGAAAACAACGAACTAAATCAACTAGACGAGAACAGCGTAGCCGGCGAGAAAACAGAAAGCGCTATCGCACAGTTCGAAGAATTTGATGATTCCAAACAGACCGGCGGAGTGTACAACGATAAATTGTTGTTTCTTAAAGACCTGCCGATGAACATATACATCGAACTTGGCAGAACACAAATGCAGATAAAAGATATACTCGAACTTGAACGCGGTTATGTTATAGAATTGGATAAGCTTGCCAGCGAACCCGTCGACGTATTCGTCAACAACAAAAAAATTGCCGAAGGAGAAGTTGTTGTTATAGATAAACACTTTGGAATAAGAATTACAAGTCTTGTCGATCCGAACAATAGACTGAAGGATATTCTTTAATGTCATTTCTTGATATAGTAAAATCGATTCTACCGCTTGTTGTTGTGCTTGCGCTGCTCTTCGGAGTTCTTCTGCTGGTGCGCAAGTATTCGGTTTCAATGACGGGACGAAAACTCCGCAACCTGAAAGTTGATGTTCTGCACAACCAGATAATTCTGCCGAAAAAATATTTGTCGTTTGTCCGAATCGAAGATAAAATTTTAGTTCTCGGTATCAGCGAGAACAACATTTCCGTTCTTCAAGAATTGGATTATAAAGAGATTGACGAAGGCGGATTCGACATTCAAAAGGCAAAACCGAATTTCATCGATATCCTGAAGCAGAATATGGGTATTAGATGAACAGAAAAATTTTATATGCGGTTGCCCCGCTGTTTTTTTTCGTTGCATTGTCAAACGTTTTCGGTCAACAAAGCCCTACCGCGATACCATTCCCTAAAATAAATCTTGGCATCGGCACCGCGCAAAACGGAAACGATGTTTCCGTAACACTTCAAATACTTCTGCTGATGACGGTGCTTTCTCTCGCACCTTCAATAGTTATAATGACCACCTCGTATTTGAGGATAATCATCGTCTTCAGTTTTTTGAAAACCGCGCTTGGAACCCAGCAGATGCCTCCGTCTCAACTGCTTGCCGGCGTTGCGTTGTTCGTTACTTTTTTTATTATGGCTCCAACGTGGTCTAAGGTAAATGATGAAGCGCTTAAACCCTTAATGGATAATAAACTGACGGTGCAGCAAGCGTACGATAAAGGCGTTGAACCAATCCGTCAGTTCATGTTCAGAAATACCCGCGATGAGGATCTGGAATTATTCATCGGCTTATCTAAACAAGCGCGTCCAAATACACGCAACGATGTTCCAACCTACGTTCTCATACCGGCATTTGTGTTAAGCGAATTGCGCGCCGGCTTTACAATGGG
>JAJYMU010000145.1 GCA_021786655.1 Bacteroidota bacterium | reverse complement strand
AACGCCTCCGCTACCTTCGCCGCCAATCACCGCGTTAACTTCTTTCATCTTCTTCACGACGTTAGCTTCGCCAACCGGTGAGCGGAAAATTTTACATCGAAATTCTTTCGCAACATCATCAACCGCACGTGTCGTGGAAAGATTCACAACAGCATTTCCTTTCTTCTTCGAAAGGTAAAATTTTACCGCTTGGGTGATTGTGTTCTCTTCACCGAATGGTTCCCCTTTTTCGGTGATGAGAACCAATCGGTCGACATCTGGATCGACGACAATTCCGATATCTGCTTTATATTTTTTTACTGCACGCATTGTTGCCGTTAAATTTTCCGGGATTGGTTCTGGCAGACGGGGAAAAATTCCGGACTTCTCGCAATTCATTCCAATCACGTTGCATCCCAGTTTCTTCAACAGAAGAGGCATGGTATAAGAACCGGCTCCGTTAATGCAATCGAGCAGCACCTTGAATTTTCTTCTCTTGATTTTCGGAACATTGATGTAATTCATTTTCAGTACAGCGTCAATGTGATCTTCTAATCCTTTCACATACTTTGTCGTCTTGCCGATCTTATCCCACGCAACAAATTTTCTGTTCTGATCGTCAAGCTTCATCATCATCTCAACATTTTCTTCAGGCGTCATGAATTCGCCGTGTCGGCTTAAAAGTTTTAAAGCGTTCCATTCGTTTGGATTATGACTTGCAGAAAGCTGAATCCCGCCGGCGGCTTTCAACTTCTTCACATTGAACAAAACTGTTGGAGTGGGACAAATGCCGATATCAATTACATCGTTGCCTTTTGCCATTAGTGTGCCGATGACAATGTTGCGAACCATTTCTCCGGTAATTCTTCCGTCGCTGCCAACAACAATTTTTCCTTTGCCGCAGAAATCAGCGTAAGCCGAAGTGTATTTCACCAGCACGTCGGGATCTAATCCGTCGCCAATTATTCCGCGTACTCCGGAAATACTAACCATCAATGTGGGCATCTCTCCTCCAGAACTTTTGTTTCACGAAATCAAATTTAGTTATGCAGATACTAAAAAGTAACATAAAAGGTGTGAAAGTCAGATCGGGATTATTTTCCGAATGCTGTTTGCCTTCTGCAGTAAGAGACTAATTTTTTATGAATTCAAGAATTTGGAAATTACATTGTTCAATTGATCGAATTCTATCAAGAATGCATCGTGTCCGTGAATGGATTTTATCTCAAAGTATTCTGCACCGGGTATTGCTGCTGCAATTCCTTCTTGTTCTGTTGCCGGGTAAAGAATGTCGGTATCAATTCCGACGCATAAAGTTTTTGCTTGGATTTTTTTTAATGTCTTATAGATCGTCCCGCGTCCTTTTGAAACGTCGTGTAGATCCATGGCGCGTGTTATATAGATATATGTATTCGCATCAAATCGATTTACAAGTTTCTCGCCTTGGTAATGAAGGTAGCTTTCAACCTGGTAAAATGGTTTAGCAGAATTGTGGTCGTTTGTTTTTATCTCTCTGCCGAATTTTTTTTCAAAACTGATTTGAGAACGGTACGTCATCATCGCTAACATTCGTGCGGTTGATAAACCGTTTGTCGGCTGATCTATGTAGAAACCGTTTTCCCATGCCGGATCATCGAAGATAGCTTTGCGTTGGATTTCATTCAGACCGATTGCCCAAGCGGAATGTTTTGCCGAAGTTGCGATTGGAATTATCGTTTCTACAAAATCCGGGTAGAGCAATGCCCATTCAAGCGTTTGCATTCCGCCGAGCGATCCGCCTGTAACAGTTAACAATTTTGTCACGCCAAGTGACTTCAGAAGTTCATACTGAAGTTTTACCATGTCTCGGACGGTCATTTGCGGAAAGTTTACTGCATAATTTTTACCGGTTTCCGGGTTTATCGAATTTGGTCCTGTCGTGCCGTAACAACTGCCCAAAAAGTTTGAGCAAACAATAAAATGTTTCGACGGATCGAACGCTTTGCCTTCTCCGATAACGCCATCCCACCAACCGGGCTGCTCTGAAATGTTGTTATAGTTCGATGCATGTGAGCTGCCGGTTAGCGCATGACAAATCAAAACTGCGTTTGTCCCATTGCTGTTTAGCGTACCGTACGTTTCATAGGCGACGTTAACCGATTTTATTTCGGCGCCGGATTCGAACCGGAATTTTTCCAGCTCGAAGATTTTATATGCCGGTTGAGAATTAATTTTTACTGCTTCCATATTATCACGCAACATTTGTGTTGATAAATTCGTTCAAGAAAGTGCTGTGGATTGCGCCAACAACTTTTTCCGCTTCCGTTTCCGCAAATAGGAAGGAGTGGTTTCTACCTTCCGAACATGAGAAGAACAAAATATTTTTGAAATGATTTGCCTCAATCGTTCTAAAAATCTTGTTCATCGTTTCGATTTGGTTATCGCTGTTGTTACCGATGATGGAAACTAAGCAAAGACTATTCCGCAGATTAATATTGCCGATCTGTCTATCATCCAATTCATTTTTCAACTTGTCTCGTATTTCGTCAATCAGCCCAATAGATTTTTTTGTTTGCGTGAGAACAGAAATGCTTCTTTGGGAAATCGAATAATTGAAAAAGATTGACGGCCATTTCTGATGTTTAAGAATCCTCACAATTCTTTCGAGCAAATGAGTATCGGAATCCAAGGCAAGGTTGCTGAGCGTAATCAGTGACAGATCTTCCATGTGGGTGACCGATTTTATGCTATACGGATTTCCTTCGGGCTCATTATTTATCAGCGTTCCTTCAAACGCGGGCTGAAAAGTATTGAGCACGAGCACCGGAATATTTTTGAACTTTACAGGTTCCATCGCTTTAGGAAAAATTACTTTCGCACCAAGAAATGCAAGTTCTGCTGCGTCTTGATAGCTTAGAGTCTTAAGGGGAATTGCATCTGAAACCAGACGCGGATCGGCAGTCAAAATGCCGTCCACGTCCGTCCAGATTTCAATAACGTTTGCGTTGAGTGCGCTGCCGACAATCGTTGCCGTATAATCCGAGCCGCTTCTGCCAAGAGTCGTAGGTTCGCCTTTTGCTGTTGAACCGGTAAATCCGTTAAGAACTTCAACACAATCTCTCTTAGAATCTCTGAACGCTTTAGCAAGTAGTTTGTCGGTTGCGTCATAATCGACTTCAGCTTGACCAAAGTTATCATTGGTACGGATCAACTTACCGGCATCAATTATTTTTGATTTGATGCCGGCGCTGTTCAAAGCGGAGGTGAGTATTATTTGCGACAATCGTTCTCCGCTTGATATTATGGAATCAGAAACACGCGCTGAATATTCTTGAAGAAAAAAAATGCTTTCAAGTTTCAGTTCTAATTCGTTAAGAATTAAATCGATCTTTGATTTAGCGTCGTTCTGAAATTCTTCGGAAACCAATTCGTGAACGAATTCGTAATGTTGCGACTTAATTTCCGCAAAGATTTTTTTGTATTCGGGATTTCTCTGACCGGCGTATTCGACCGAGTTGATAAGCTGATCGGTTACCTTTGCCAGAGCCGAAATCACTACAACGATTTTATCTTCCTTCAATTTTTGAGAGATTATCTGTACAACGTTTCGGAAACTCTCAACTGTTCCGACCGATGTTCCGCCAAATTTTAATACTCTCATTTTTTCTCCTTGTTAACTTTTTGATAGAGCTTGTTCAAAATCTTCGATGATATCGTCAATGTGCTCAAGTCCGGTTGAAACTCTTATTAATCCGGGAGTAACACCGGCTTGGTCTTGTTCAACTTGAGAAAGTTGACTGTGAGTTGTCGATGCCGGATGAATGACCAAAGTTTTTGCATCGCCGACATTTGCCAGAAGACTTGCAAGCTGGACATTGTTGATGAAAGATTTGCCGGCTTCGAATCCGCTTTTCAATTCGAATGTTAAAATTCCGCCGAACAAATCTTTTCTGAAATATTTCTTTGCTGTGTTATGATCAGGATGTTCTTCAAGACCGGGATACGTTACGCTGCTGACTTTCGGATGCTTCTTCAGCCATCTCGCCAGTGCTAGTGTATTCTGGCAATGTCTCTCTATGCGAAGCGAGAGCGTCTCTAATCCTTGAATGAACAAGAATGAATTGAACGGACTTAAAGCCGGACCGATATCACGCAGCTGCTCAACGCGCGCACGGATGATGAACGCAATATTTCCGAACGGACCGCCTTCGCCGAAAACTTTCCAGAAATCCAATCCGTGATAGGATGGACTTGGCGTTGTGAATAGAGGGAATTTGCCGTTGCCCCAATTAAATTTTCCGGAATCAATTATAACGCCGCCGATTGATGTGCCATGTCCGCCGATCCATTTTGTGGCAGAAGCAACAACTATATCAGCGCCGTGTTCGATCGGACGCACGATGTATCCGCCGCCGCCGAAAGTGTTGTCAACGATTAATGGAATATTGTATTTGTGAGCAAGCGTGGAAAATTTTTCTAAGTCGGGAATGTTTAACCCTGGGTTTCCGATTGATTCGATGTACAATGCTTTTGTTTTATCATCAATTAATTTTTCATAGTCTTCTACTTTGTTGCTGCTGACAAATTTTACTTTGATTCCAAGGCGTGGAAAAGTTACTTTGAATTGGTTGTACGTTCCGCCGTAGAGAAAACTAGTCGAAACAATGTTGTCACCGGCTTCGGCAATTGTGGAAATTGTAAGGAACTGTGCCGCGTGTCCCGATGCAGTTGCTAACGCCGCAACGCCGCCTTCAAGTTTTGCAATTCGTTCTTCAAATACAGCTGTGGTTGGATTCATGATTCTCGTATAAATATTTCCGAACTCTTTCAGTCCGAACAGATTTGCCGCGTGGTCGGCGTTATCAAACGTGTAGGATGTTGTCTGATAGATTGGAACTGCTCGCGATTTTGTCACCGCATCCGGTTGATGTCCCGCGTGCAACTGCAATGTCTCGAAGCGGTAGTTTTTGTTTTGTGTGCTCATTTTATTTATCTCCTTTGTTATTGTTTTTGTAAAATGAAAAAGCCCTTCAGGTTTTTACCGTGAAGGGCTTTTGATTGATTAATTATTTTGTCAATTCTACCCATCACGGTTATGATATAGCATATCCATCATGCACATCATCATGTCCATCATGGTGTAAATAATTGGCAATATGTTTTTTGCTGTGTTCATTAAATTCCTATAAAACAAAAAAGCCCTTCAAGTTTTTCCTGAAGGGCTTTGAATTTTTTATTTTTGATCAGTTATAAAGCATCGCCCTTCGTATTAAACGACATTATCATCATAGCCATCATACCCATTACGATTTCTTTGGCTGATATATTTAATACGAAGTTTTTCATTGTTCTGTTTTTAGTTGCGGCAAATATAATTTGCGAAAGTCCGTTTGTCAAATGATTTTTTTGAATATGCAAAATTTTTATACGATTTTCTGATTGGATAAATTTTCTGTGATTGAAGGTTTGAAGTTCCTGCTTTTCCGTTTTAAGGATGCAACTTGTCGTTTAATTTTTGGAGAAATTATTTTAGATTGTTGTTTTACGTTACCGCTT
>JAJYMU010000370.1 GCA_021786655.1 Bacteroidota bacterium | reverse complement strand
GGCCTGAACATTACCAACATCGTAAGTTGATCCCTCAATTGGAGAAAAAATAGTTATAGTTTGAGCAGGGTTTAAGAAAGACAGTACTTTCGGTTCGGCGCTTGCCAGAAAATTAGAATTACCGTCAAGCAGTTCTAGATTAATAGTTACCTTGCCGGTCGGTTTGCCCTTCCTAATTAAATCTTCAGCAAGACTTTTATCCCCTTCTGCAGTGGCAATTCTAATCTCCGAATTCCCAATTTCATCGTTAAAGAAACTTCTTGCCTTAAATTTTTCAGTTGTGAAAGTCACAAGCTGTCGTGAAGCAGAATTCTCATCACTCTGCCAATCAATAACTCCTTTGATAATTACATCTTGTCCTTCAGGAGTAATTACAACCTGAAAAATTCTTGGCGCTCCTCTTAAGTTATTTGCGAATGAAAGCGCAGCAAAATCAATTGAATTTAAATCCTGAAAAACTATCAAATCGATTTTGTAAGGTTGAGCTAGGAATGAAGTTAAAGGCAGTAAGAATAGGAAGGTCACAAATGTCGCTATTATTCTTCTCATATCTCCGTCTCCGACTCAAAATATTTTATGAAAGACACGAACGACTATTATGTCGCAATCAAACTAAAAATTTATTTGCTATAACACAAGAAAATGATTTTTGATGTAAGCTGTTAGAAAGGAAGCGGGGACTTAAGAATGCAGTCCCCGGTTTAACTAATTAATTTTTTCTCCCTTATCGCTTTGAACAAATCCGAATTGAGGGGTTGATTGAGCGTCGATTTTAATTTCGCCGAAACGGGATTCAAATTTATCGATGTTCTCTTTCAACGCCCGCAGCAGCATTTTAGCATGCTGTGGCGTTGTTATAATGCGTGATAATACTCTCGCTTTTGGTACACCCGGAACTACGCGGGTAAAATCAATTACGAATTCGGCAGGAGAATGTGTGATGATTGCAAGATTTGAATAAATTCCTTCGGCTTCCTTTTCACCAAGTTCAATGTTAATCTGCTGCGGTTTGGGGTCGATATTCTGGTTCATTTTGTCACCTATGTTTTCATAAAAAACCCACAATCCTTTCGGGACTGTGGGTCGAAATCAAAAAATTATCCGTGAATTATTTATACTGTTCTGCTTTCTTGAAAGCTTCTTCGGCTTTTTCCTTCTTTCCTAGGTTCGCATAAACCTGGTATAAACTCGTCCAAACACGCGATTCATTTGGCTTTATTGTCACGTATTGTTCAAGATACGGAATAGCGGCTTCAAATTTCTGAAGGTAGGATTTATCTCCTGATTCACTCTTAACCGCTACCTCTCTCAAATCATTTCCCCAGTTAATGTAAGCTGCAGCCAAATTGTAAATTGCGTCGGTATTCTTTTCATCCATCTTTACCGCTTCTGACAGTTCCTTAACTGATTCTTGATATTGTTTACCTTTTAGCAACACAACACCGTATGCGTAACGTATATCTTTGTTGGTAGGCATTTTTTCTGCCAAAGCTTTGAAAGAAGTGATTGCAGTTTCAATTTCGTCTGACGCATAGTAAGCATTGCCTAACTGCAGCAATATACCTGAATCGGACGGATATTTAGCCGCACCCTTTTTCAAAACATCGATTGCTTTTCCGTACCATTCGAAAGCCTTCGCGCTATCGGCAACATTTTTTGATGCTCTGTAACTGTCTATCATTTTGGAACCGTTGATCAAATAAATTTGTCCCAACTGTGCAAATGAATATGCCGGTTTGCCCATGTCGGTTAACTTCAGTAAAACCGGTATAGCACCTTCTTGATCGCCCATGTTTAAGTATGCCGATACGATATTCTCATAAGCTCCAGTTGAGTCTGGTTCACATAAGCCAGCATTGTTAAATAGATCGATCGCTTTTTTAAAAAATATTTTCATGCTGTCTGGTTTTGTCGTCTTTACTGCAACATTAAAAGCTCCGACACCTTTGTTGAAACTGGTTTGCCATGTGTACTTCTTATAATCTTTTATCTGAGATTCAAACTTTGGACTGATTGCAACTGATTTGTTAAACGCATCAATCATGTTGGGAACGTCCCCCTCTTCACCGTACAAATATCCTAAAAGATAAAAACCTTCGTCACTCTTGGGATTCTTTTGAACATCTTTCAACAACGATTCTTTAGCTTTCGCATATTGTTTTTGGTTTATGTAAAGTTTAGCGCCGGTCAACTCTGCCGATGAACAATCGAATGCCATAAAACCCAGCACCATACCCAATAAACTCAAGTAGATAAATGCTTTTTTCATTGATACTCCTATGGTTAATAAATATTTGTTAAGAAGTGAACGAAAAATAACCATTTTGCAAACGTATAGTCAAGGTTGAAAATAGCAGCTATGTTATCATTCATCGCCAACATGAGCAAGATTCTGTTAATTGATTTTCGGAACACAAAAGAATATTTTTGATTCGTAGAACTCACTCGAATTAACTGAAGGAACGCGTTGAACTCTGAAGAAATAATCCGTGGAATTCCAAAGGTTCTTCTGCACGATCATCTTGATGGAGGCGTTCGCCCTCAAACCATTATCGATCTTGCCAAAGAAATTAAGTACAATAAGCTGCCAACTTCTGATGCAGGTGAACTTGCCGTCTGGTTTCACAGAGGTGCAAACAAAGGAAACCTTGTAGAGTACTTGCAAGGATTTGAACACACCATTGCTGTAATGCAAAGCAAAGAAAACTTGTTCAGAATTGCGTATGAGATGATGGAAGACATGCAAAAAGACGGCGTAGCTTACGTTGAAACCCGATTTTCGCCAGTCTTTCATACACAAAAAGGATTGTACCACGAAGATGTTATTCAAGTTGTTTTAGAAGGATTAGAGAAAGGAAAAAAAGATTTTGGAGTTGGCTACGGTTTGATTTTGTGCGGCATGAGAAATATGAAAAATACTTTGGAGATCGCAGAACTGGCTGTAAATTTTCGGAAAGACGGCGTTGTTGGATTTGATCTTGCCGGCGAAGAAGGCGGTTATCCTCCGAAGAAACATATTGACGCATTTCAATTTATTAAACAAAAGAATTTTAACATTACAATTCACGCCGGAGAAGCTTTCGGTAAAGACTCCATTTGGCAGGCAATACAAATTTGCGGTGCTCATCGCATCGGTCACGCAACACGACTTATAGAAGACATAATTTTCGACAAAGAGGGCTCAGTGATAGCTCTTGGAGATCTTGCTCAATACATTTTAGATACACGGCTTCCGTTGGAAATATGTTTGTTAAGCAATGTTCACACAGGCGCAATTGATAAACTTGAGCACCATCCTTTTATCAAACTATACAAAGAAAAATTTAGAGTATTTCTGAACACGGACGACCGTTTGATGAGCGATACAACGCTGACCAAAGAATATCTAACAGCAAGCGAGTTGTTCGGCATCAGTCTGGACGATATTGAAAAACTTAACATCAACGCAATGAAATCTTCATTCATCCCATACAGGGAAAGATTACATTATATCTACAACGTAATTAAACCCGGTTACCAAAAAATGCGGGAAAAACTTCTTTCACTAAAAGTATAACTATTATGGCAAAACCTTTATTCAAAAACTACAATTTTCAATTCGATAAAAATGAAAAGAAAGTGCTTGTTACTTTCTGCAAATCCTTGTTAAAACAAGTAAGCTCAGATGAAAAATATTACGGTGAGATAAAGTCGTTCAATGCTATTATTGATAAACTTAACGCACCTTCGGACGAAGTAAAACTGACTAAGGAAGAGAAAACAAAATTGGTTTTCAATCTTAATAGTAATATTACCGAGTTGAAGAAACGCGCCGGCAAAGGATTCTTCCTTACCCGCTGGTTTTATAAGTCGGCGTATAAACAATACGATAATATTCTTCAAAAACATTTCACCAATTAAAATTTTCGCGACGAAGTAACGTCGCTCCAACAAAATATGGAAACAAAAAAACGAATCATCAACGCACCGACCGGATCGAAAATAAGTTGCAAAGGTTGGATTCAAGAAGCAGCAATGCGAATGCTCATGAACAATCTCGATTCAAACGTAGCCGAACGTCCGGAAGATTTAATTATTTATGGCGGATCGGGTAAAGCTGCGCGTAATTGGGAAGCCTACGATGCGATCATTACTTCATTAAAAAATTTGGATGACGACGAAACTCTTGTTGTTCAATCCGGCAAACCAGTTGCAATTTTTAAAACGCACTTGAATGCGCCGCGAGTAATAATTTCCAATGCAATGCTCGTACCCGATTGGGCGACGTGGGATGAATTCCGCCGGCTTGATTCGTTGGGACTGACAATGTACGGTCAGATGACAGCCGGCAGTTGGATTTACATCGGCACACAAGGAATCTTGCAAGGCACATACGAAACATTTGCCGAATGCGCACGGCAACATTTCGGCGGTTCGTTAAGAGGAAAATTTTTGTTGACTGCTGGTCTCGGCGGAATGGGCGGAGCTCAACCGCTTGCAGCAACAATGAACGGCGCAGCATTTCTCGGAATTGATGTTGACCGTTCTCGAATGCAAAAACGAATTGACACCGGCTACTTAGACATCATTACAGAAGATATTGACGAAGCGCTAAAATTGGTTCTGGACGCAAAAGAAAAGAAGCAAGCTTTATCTGTTGGATTGCTCGGCAACGCCGGAGAAATCCTTCCGAAAATTCTTGAAAGAAAAATTACGCCGGATGTAATCACAGATCAAACTTCTGCGCACGATACTTTGAACGGCTACGTGCCGATGGAAATGAGTTTTGAAAATGCGCTTGCACTTCGAAAATCAAATCCCAACAAATATATTGAGCTTTCGAAAAAAACTATCGTTGAGCATGTAAAAGCAATGTTGGAATTTCAGAAGCGCGGATCAATTGCATTCGATTACGGAAACAATATCCGCGGTGAAGCAAAAGAAAACGGCGTCGCAAACGCATTCGATATTCCCGGATTTGTGCCGGAATATATTCGTCCGCTTTTCTGCGACGGCAAAGGACCGTTCAGATGGGCGGCGCTTAGCGGCGATCCAAAAGATATTTACGAAACCGACAAAGCAGTTATCGAAACATTTCCGGAAAACAAAGCGTTGATACGATGGATTGAACTCGCACAAAAGAAAGTACACTTCCAAGGATTGCCGGCAAGAATTTGCTGGCTTGGTTACGGCGAACGTGCTAAGATGGGAAAAATTTTCAATCAGTTGGTAGCAAGCGGAAAAGTTAGTGCGCCGATTGTTATCGGAAGAGATCATCTTGACTGCGGGTCGGTTGCATCGCCAAACCGCGAAACTGAAGCGATGAAAGACGGCAGCGATGCAATTGCCGATTGGCCGATTCTCAATGCGCTACTGAATGCTATCGGAGGTGCAAGTTGGGTATCGGTTCATCACGGTGGCGGCGTGGGAATCGGAAAATCAATTCATGCCGGTATGGTAGTGGTTGCAGATGGAACAAAAGAAGCCGAAGCTCGACTCGAAAGAGTTTTAACTTACGATCCGGGGATGGGAATTGCGCGTCATGCCGATGCCGGTTACGATCAAAGATCGG
>JAJYMU010000204.1 GCA_021786655.1 Bacteroidota bacterium | reverse complement strand
CTCGTTTATTTTTGATGACTCGGCGATCAGAATTGTATTTGTGGAAGATCTGGAATTATACAAGAAGGTCAGAAATGTCAGCAAAAAAATAAAAACAAAAGTCGAAGCGATTTATACTTTTAATCAGATTGAAAAAATTCCTCACTGGTCGGAGATAACAAATCTTGCCGATGAATCTCTAATGCCGAAGCTTGAAGAAATTAAGAAAGGAATAACTGAAAACAATCTCGCGACAATAATTTATACTTCCGGCACAACCGGCAGACAAAAAGGAGTAATGCTGACTCATCTAAATATAATGAGCAACGTTAACTCTCTCAATCGAGCGATGCCTATTCACACGTTCAAACAAACAATTAGTTTTCTCCCGCTTTGTCACATTTTTGAAAGAACAGCAGTTTACTTTTATATGAGCTTCGGTTCTTCGGTTCATTATCCGCAAAGTCTGGAAACACTTGGTGAAAACATTAAAGAGGTAAAACCGAATTTTTTTATCACCGTCCCCCGCCTACTGGAAAAAGTATTTGAAAAAATAATGGCTGAAGGATACAAACTTAATATTGTCAAGAAAGCAATATTCGGTTGGGCGGTCAATCTTGCCAATCATTACGATCATCAGGGAAGAAATAATTGGTTTTACAATTTCAGATTATTCTTCGCCAGAAAAATTGTATTCGTAAAATGGGTTGCGGGACTCGGCGGTGAAATAAAAGGTATTGTAAGCGGGTCGGCTGCACTGCAGCCGCGGCTGGCAAGAATTTTTACCGGTGCCGGAATTCCGATTGTTGAAGGATACGGTTTAACCGAAACATCTCCCGTTTTAACGTGCAACCGTTTTGAAAAGAACAAAAATTATTTCGGTACGGTAGGCCTACCAATTCCCGATGTATCAATAAAAATTTCTGAGCAAGGTGAAATTTTGGCAAAAGGTCCGAATGTAATGTCGAGTTATTATCAAAACGAAGAAGCAACAAGACTTGCAATAGACGAAGAAGGATGGTTCCACACCGGCGACACGGGTGAAATTATTGGCGATGGCTTTCTAAAGATTACAGGACGACTAAAAGAAATTTTCAAAACGAGCGGCGGAAAATTTATTGCGCCTGCGCCGATCGAAAATAAAATGAAGGAATCTTTCTTCATCGAACACATTATGGTAATCGGCGAGAATAGAAAATTTGCCGCGGCAATTATTCAACCCCATTTCGATTTTATCCGCAAATGGAGTAAAGGAAAGAAGATGGAACTTACGCTTCGCGAAGACATTGTGAACTCGCCCGAGGTGAAGGATCGAATCTGGAAAGACGTTCAAAAGAAAAACAAACGGTTTGGACATATTGAACAAATAAAGAGAATTGCAATTGCACCCGATCTTTGGGGAGTGGAGTCCGGAGAACTGACACCAACACTGAAAGTAAAACGAAAAGTCCTGGCTGAAAAATACAAGGACTTGATTGAAAAAATTTATGACGACTCGACTACGAGCAACGTTTTATAAAGCAGAAAAAAATATTTCATAACTAATCAAATAATATTCGAGACTTAATATGAACAGAAGAATCAAAAATGTAGCGGTACTCGGATCAGGCGTGATGGGCTCGCGCATCGCGTGTCATTTTGCAAATATCGGGTGCTCGGTTTTACTACTGGATATTGTTCCCGACAAACTGACCGACGATGAGAGCAAGAAAGGATTAACGCTTGATAAGCCTGAAGTGCGAAACAGAATTGCGAACGCGAATCTGCAGAACGTAATCAAAGCTAGTCCGGAGCCGCTTTATCATGCATCGTTTGTATCGCGCATTAAGTGTGGAAATTTCGATGACAACATGGAGTGGATTAAAAATTGTGATTGGGTGATTGAAGCCGTTGTTGAAAATCTGGATATCAAAAAGAAAGTGTTTGAACGAGTCGAAAAATTTCGAACACATGGGACCTTGATAACTACAAATACTTCCGGCATACCGATCAACTCGATGCTCGAAGGAAGAAGCGAAGATTTTCAGCAACATTTCTGCGGCGTTCACTTTTTCAATCCGCCGAGATATTTACCTCTGATGGAAATCATTCCAACTCCAAAAACCCAAAAAGAAATTGTTGAGTTCTTGATGGAGTACGGCGATCTGTATTTGGGTAAGACTCCGGTACTTTGCAAAGACACTCCGGCATTTATTGCTAACCGGATCGGTGTATTCAGCATTATGGTGGTTTTCAAACTGATGAAAGAAATGGGTTTGAAAATTTCCGAAATCGATACATTGACCGGGCCAATAACTGGCAAACCGAAATCTGCAACGTTTAGAACTGCTGATGTTGTTGGTATTGACACGCTGGTGAAAGTTGCGAGCAACGTTTACAAAGATTGTCCGAATGATGAGGAAAGAGAAATTTTTCAAATCCCGGATTACGTTGACAAACTTGTAAAAAACAATTGGCTTGGCGATAAAACCGGTCAAGGGTTCTACCAGAAAGTTAAAACTGCTGAAGGGAAAAAAGAAATTCACGAATTGAACATCGATACTTTTGAGTATGCACCTTCGGCGAAAACAAAATTCGCATCGGTAACGGCAGCTAAGCAAGTTGACAACTTGAAAGAAAGATTGAAACAACTGACTTTATCGAAAGACAAAGCCGGAGAGTTTCTCAAAAAACTTTCCTTCATGATTTTCAAATATTCTTCCAACCGCGTTCCGGAAATTGCCGATGAGATTTATAAAATTGATGACGCACTCCGCGCCGGATTTGGCTGGGAGTTGGGTCCATTCGAAAACTGGGACGCGCTTGGACTTGAAAAATCTATTCATGCAATGGAAGAAGCAAATCTAAAACCGGCAAAATGGGTTTACGATATGCTCGCGAAAGGGTTCACTTCGTTCTACAAAATTCAAGACGGCGTTAAACAATATTACGATACCGCTTCCGGTTCCTACAAAAAAATTCCGGGAAGGGAAGCATTCATTATTCTTGATAACTGCCGCGCTAATCAGCCGGTCTGGAAAAATGTCGGCGCAACACTTCATGATATCGGCAACGGAGTTTTGAATCTGGAATTCCAAACCAAGATGAATACAATCGGTTCTGAAATTTTGGAAGCGATAAACAAATCAATCGAGATTGCCGAGAAGGATTTTAAAGGTCTGGTTATTGGAAACGACGGTGCGAATTATTCCGCTGGTGCAAATTTGGCGATGATGTTCATGCTTGCAACCGAACAAGAATACGATGAAATAGATATGGCCGTGCGAGCGTTCCAGAATTCAACGATGCGCTGCCGTTACTCGAGCATTCCGGTTGTTGCAGCGCCTCACGGGTTAACATTGGGCGGCGGGTGCGAAGTTTGTCTTCATGCCGATAAAGTTGTTGCCGGAGCGGAAACGTACATTGGACTTGTTGAAGTTGGAGTCGGGATCATTCCAGCAGGCGGCGGATCAAAAGAAATGACGATGCGAGCCGCGGATAAATTAGTTGAAGGCGCACTCGATTTTCCCGAACTTCAAAATAATTTTCTTGCGATCGCTCAAGCAAAAGTTGCAACCAGCGCATACAAAGCATTCGAACTCGGAATTTTCAAAAACGGGCGTGATACGTACGTGCTGAATCAAAGCCGCGTTATCGCCGAAGCGAAAAAAGCCGTGATCGAATTATCGAATCATGGTTACACAAAACCTTCAATGAGAGAAGATATTCGCGTTCTCGGAAGATCGGGACTTTCAACGTTGCTGCTTGGCGCGTTTTCATTCTTCAATGCAAAATATATCAGCGAACACGACAGAAAGATTGCAGAAAAACTCGCGTACGTTATGTGCGGCGGCGATCTCACGGCGCCTACTCTGGTTTCCGAACAATACCTTCTTGATCTCGAGCGCGAAGCTTTCTTGAGTTTGATAGGCGAGAAGAAAACAATGGAGAGAATCCAAAGTATTTTAACGACGGGTAAACCGTTAAGAAATTAATTAATCGACTAGAAAATAATTCAAACAATAAAAGAAAAATTATGAAAGATGCGTACATAGTAGCTGGATTCAGATCCGCCGTAGGAAAAGCCAAAAGAGGCGGATTCAAAAATTATCGTCCGGATGATTTAGCGGCAGACGTAATTAAATTTTTGGTTAGCAAAGTTCCGCAGCTCGATCCGATGAGAGTTGACGATTTAATTGTCGGCAATGCAGTGCCGGAAGCAGAACAGGGATTGCAGATCGGAAGAATGATCTCTCTGTTGAGTTTGCCTCAGCGCGTTCCGGGAATGACTGTGAACCGATACTGCGCTTCGGGAGTTGAAGCGATCTCAATTGCGTTTTCGAAAATTCGTTCGGGTTATGCCGACTGCATAATAGCCGGCGGAACGGAATCGATGTCGTTAGTGCCAACAACCGGTTGGAAGCTTGCCCCGAATTACAACATCGCAAAAAACAATCCCGATTATTATTTAGGAATGGGATTAACCGCAGAAGAAGTCGCGCGCGATTACAAAATTTCCCGTCAGGATCAGGATGAGTTTTCTTACAACTCGCACATGAAAGCGATCAACGCAATCAGGCAAGGATTCTTCAAAGACGAAATTGTTCCGGTTGAAGTGGAAGATGTTTTTATTGAAAAAGGGAAAAAGAAATCAAGGAAATTTATTGTCGATACAGACGAAGGTCCGCGAGCCGACACAACTCTTGAAGCTCTCGCGAAATTGAAACCGGCGTTTGCTGCCGGCGGAACGGTTACCGCGGGCAATTCATCGCAAGTATCCGACGGTGCAGCATTCGTTTTAGTAATGTCCGGCGATATGATGAAAGAATTAAATCTCAAACCGATTGCGGTTCTGAAAGCTTATACACTTGAAGGTGTTGAGCCGCGAATTATGGGGATTGGTCCTGTAGCCGCAATTCCAAAAGTTCTGAAACAAGCCGGAATGAATTTGAACGATCTCGATTTGATCGAACTTAACGAAGCATTTGCGGCGCAGTCGCTGGCTGTAATTCGCGAAGCCGGATTGGATACTTCAAAAGTCAATGTGAACGGCGGTGCTATTGCATTGGGTCATCCGCTTGGATGTTCCGGCGCAAAATTAACCGTTCAGGTGCTGAATGAATTGAGAAGAAGAAAAAAGAAATACGGAATGGTAACGGCTTGCGTCGGCGGCGGTCAAGGTGTTGCGGCAATTTATGAACTGCTTAACTAAGTAATTAATTATTTCAAAAAATAAAAAGTGAACGACATGGCAGCAGAAACAATCACTAGAGTTTTGAAGGGCGGCGAATTCTTAATCAAAGAAAGCGATCCCGAAATGGTTTTCATACCGGAAGAATTATCCGAAGAACAGAAAATGATGACGGATTCCGCAAAAGAATTTGTCGAAAAAGAAATTTGGCCGAACCTTGATGCAATCGACAAACAGAAAGAAGGATTGACAGTTAGCCTGCTTGAGAAAGCCGGCGAGATCGGTCTTCTTGGCGCAGCAATCCCGGAAGAGTACGGTGGACTTGGAGAAAATTTCAACACGAACACGGCGCTTTCAATGGAACTTGGCGCGAGTCACTCGTGGGGTGTTTCGTTTGCGGCACCCGTC
>JAJYMU010000101.1 GCA_021786655.1 Bacteroidota bacterium | reverse complement strand
TTGACTTTTACGGCTATATGGAATACATTTTCACCCTTATTTTTGAGCGATGATTCGAGAAAATCTTAATAAAGTTGAAGAAAAAATTGCGAAAATCTGCCAAAAATGCGGTCGCAAGCGCTCTGAGATTACGCTGATTGGAGTGAGTAAAACTCAATCAATTGAAATTATAAAGGATGCCTTAGTTGCTGGCTTGAAAGACCTTGGTGAGAATAAGGCACATGAGCTTAAAGAAAAATCCGAACTGATTTCCGGTGATTTCAATTGGCATTTCATTGGGCATCTTCAAACGAACAAAGTAAAATATATTATTAGTCACGCTGATTATATTCATTCCGTCGATTCGATAAAACTTGCCGATGAGATTAATCGCAAGGCAGAGCAGATCGGCAAGACGCAAAATGTTCTTTTAGAAATCAAAACCTCGTCAGAGGCGACAAAGCACGGACTTCAAACTGAAAAAGAAATTTTGGAATTGTCTGATTACTGTTTCCGAAGTCCAAATCTCAAATTGGTCGGTTTGATGACGATGGCGCCTTACACGGATAATTTTGAATTAATTCGAAAATGTTTTGTTAGATTGAGACAGACAAAAGAATTTTTGTACGAATCCGGATTTGAGCTCAAAGAGCTTTCGATGGGAATGACAAACGACTTTGAGATTGCTATCGAAGAAGGAGCTACAATGCTGCGAATAGGAACAGCAATCTTCGGAGAACGGATTAAAGCATAAAAAATTTATCATTAAGGGCGGGTAAAAAAATGAAATTCACTCCGTTTGGAATTAAGAACCAAGAATTCAATCGGACTGTCCGCGGGTACGATAGAGATGAAGTTCGTGCCTTCCTTGAAAAATTATCGGATGAGTTTGAAAGAATTCAATCTGAGAACGATAAATTTAAAACCGATGTAGATAAGCTGGAAGAGCAGCTGAAAGAATATAAACGGATTGAGAAAAATTTTCAGCAAGCGCTTTTGAACGCCACCGAATCTACAAACAAAGTTGTTGATTCTGCAAAGAAGCAAACTGCGTTGATGCTGAAAGAGGCGGAACTGAAATCCGCGCAGTCGATTGAAAAAGCAAAAGAAAACGCGAACCAAATTCGGAACTCGGTGTTGCAGTTGAGAGAAGAGAGAAAACTTTTGATCGCACGGATCAAGGCATTGATTGAAACGCAGTCCAACTTGCTTGAACTCGATATGCAGACAATCGATACTCAGAAGAAGAAAAAAGAAGTTCCGAAGGAATCTGAGAATCAAGAAGAACAAAGTGAAATAAATGTTGACGACATCTTGGAGAAACTTTTATGAGCGCTCTTTCGGAAATGGTTAATGAAACACTTTCGGTCATAAGAAAGAAGACAAACGTTAACTATGAAACCGGAATTATTTTAGGTACCGGTCTCGGCGGTTTGGTTAAAGAAATTTCCGTCGAACATGAAATTGATTATGCCGACTTACCTCACTTCCCGCTGTCAACCGTTGAATCTCACCACGGTAAACTGATCTTTGGAAAGATTAACGGAAAAAATGTTGTTGCAATGCAAGGCCGGTTTCATTACTACGAAGGATACTCGATGCAGCAAATCACATATCCGGTTCGCGTAATGAAATTTCTCGGAGTCAAAACTTTGCTTGTATCCAATGCATGCGGCGGCATGAATCCGGTTTACCGTCGCGGCGATGTTATGTTGATGCTTGATCATATCAATTTGCTGGGCGATAATCCGCTCATCGGAAAAAATGAAGATGATCTTGGTCCGCGTTTCCCCGATATGAGCGAACCATATAATCTTGGGCTGATAAAACTTGCCGAAGAAGTTGCGCTCGAAAATAAAATTAAAGTTCAGAAAGGCGTTTATGTTGCCGTGCCCGGACCAAACCTTGAAACGAGAGCCGAATACAGATTCTTGCGGGCAACCGGTGCAGATGTAGTCGGCATGTCAACGATACCGGAAAACATTGTTGCCAACCACATGGGCATGAAAGTCTTGGGAATAAGCGTTGTAACCGACGAATGTTTTCCCGATTCGCTAAAACCGGCTAAGGTTGAAGAAATTATTGCCACTGCAATGGAAGCCGAACCTAAAATGACATTGATAATGAAAGAGGTGATAAAGAAGCTGTGATAGAAAAGAAAAAAATTTACTATCTGACACCTGGACTTCTTGCCGTCATTATTTTTGCATCCAACTTTTTGAGCACCGACGTTTTCAAAGCCGGCTACCAAAATTTTTCGGTTTGGTTTGTTCTTTCGGTGTTCGCATTTGCATGCGGTTGGTTGATCAATAAAACGCTGACGTATAATCACGGAGGCAAAGTTGTTTTCGCGGTAATCGTCGCTTCCGCTTTTATCAGCGTTCTTTTGGTTTCGATGTTTAGCGAGTACTTCGGATTGAGCGCGCTCCTCGTAGAGAATATGATTCTTTACATCCTCCGGAACATTACACTCGGCGCGATGGCGTTTTTCGGTATGGTGGTTTCCGAACTGATCATTTTGCAAAAAAGTCTCGCTCAAAGTAAAGTTAAACCCGACGACGGCAGCAGGGAGTTGGCAAACGCGCATAAGGAAGCGCAGATAATTGTTGAAGATGCAAAACTGAAAGCCGAAAAACTTTTGTTCGAATCTCAGAAACGTGCCGACGACATGCTGGAAAGAAAAAATCAAATAGAAAGACGGTTGAAGGAATTCATTGCCGCTGAAAGAGAACTCATTAAGAATTACGAATCAGAAGAAGACTAAATTTTCGGAACACAATTCATTTGCAGAGAAAAAATGTTCAAACAATTTGATGAAAAAATAAGTTATCCCAAGATCGAAGAATCGATACTAAAATTTTGGAATGAACACCAAATATTTGAAAAGAGCGTTTCTTTACGACCGGAATCAAAACCGTTCACATTTTATGAGGGACCGCCAACGGTAAACGGTCGTCCCGGTATTCATCACGTAATGGCAAGAGCATTGAAAGATTTGGTATGCCGTTACAAAACCATGAAAGGTTTTCAAGTTCACCGTAAAGCGGGCTGGGACACTCACGGACTTCCGATAGAAATTGCACTAGAAAAAGAATTAGACTTCACGCAAAAATCCGATATTGAAAAATACGGCGTTGCAGCTTTCAACAAGAAAGCCAAGGATTTGGTTTATCATCACATCGAAATGAAAGAAGGCTGGCGCACACTTACCGAACGCATGGGTTACTGGATCAATCTTGACGATCCGTATATCACTTGCACGAACGAGTACATCGAATCGGTTTGGTGGGCACTCTCAGAGTATTTCAAAAAAGGATTGATCTACAAAGGATTTAAGATTGTTCCGCAGTGCCCTCACTGCGAAACTCCCCTTTCATCGCATGAACTTGCTTTGGGTTACGATGAAGTTCAAGATCCGAATGTTTATGTCAAATTCAAATTGAGAGATGAAGACGCATCGGTTCTTGTTTGGACGACAACTCCTTGGACATTGATTTCAAATGTTGCACTCGCAGTTGGAACCGACATTGATTACGTGAAAATCAAAACGGAAAAACACGGCGTTATGTATCTCGCCGAAGCCCGGCTTTCAGTGATTAAAGAAGAATATGAACTGCTGGAAAAATTGAAAGGTTCGGCTTTGTTGAATAGAGAATACGAACCTCTTTATTCATACATACCGGTTGATAAAAAAGCGTGGTACATCATTCCCGGAGATTTTGTCAGCACGGAAGACGGTTCCGGAGTAGTTCACATCGCACCGGCATTCGGCGCGGACGACTACGAGGTTTCTAAGAAATTCAATTTACCATTTGTTCAGCCGGTTACAAAGAGCGGAAGATTTACCGAAGAAGTGAAAGACTTTGCCGGAAGACTCGTTAAGACAATTCAGTTTGATACTCACGAAGAAAAAGGTGTTGATCCTGATGTCATTCGTAATCTGAAAGAACGCGGATTAATTTTCAGAGCCGGAAACGATTATACTCACTCTTACCCGCACTGCTGGCGCTGCGATAATCCATTGATTTATTACGCGCGCGATAGCTGGTACATCCGCACAACCGATGTCGCAAAACGGATGATCGAACTAAACAATACAATCAATTGGTGTCCGCCTGAAGTTGGTTCAGGTCGTTTTGGAAATTGGCTTGAAGAAAATAAAGATTGGTCACTTTCACGCGATAGATATTGGGGAACGCCGCTACCGATATGGCTCGACGACGACGGCAACATGTTTGTTATCGGATCGATCAACGAATTGAAAGAAGGATTTGTTGAGAGAGACGGCAAGAAAATTTCTGTAAAGAATTTGCCTGCGAGCGAAATTGATCTTCATAAACCTTTTGTTGATGAAGTTAAGTTTGTACGAAACGGAAAAATTTATAAACGCACGCCGGAACTGATAGATGTTTGGTTCGACAGCGGCGCAATGCCGTTCGCGCAGTTTCACTACCCGTTTGAGAATCAAGAACTGTTTAAGGAAAGTTATCCCAGCGATTTTATTTGCGAAGGTATCGATCAAACCCGCGGATGGTTCTACACTCTGCACGCGATCGGAACCATGTTGTTCGACAGCGTAACGTATAAGAATTTAATTGTGAATGAATTGATCCTCGACAAGAACGGACAGAAAATGTCCAAGTCGCGCGGCAACACAGTTGACCCGTTTCAGCTTTTTAATAAGTACGGTGCCGACGCAACGCGTTGGTATTTGGTTACAACCAGTCCTCCTTGGAAACCGACCTTGTTTGATGAAGAAGGAATGGCTGAAGTTCAGAGAAAATTCTTCGGCACTTTGGTGAACACGTACAATTTCTTTGTGCTCTATGCTAACATAGATAAGTTTGATTTTTCCGAACATGCAGTCCCGTATAACGAAAGACCGGAAATAGACCGCTGGATAATTTCGAAACTTAATTCGCTTGTCAAAGAATATGATGAACTGATGGAGAATTACGACGTTACGAAAGCAGCGCGTCAGGTTTCAAGTTTCACTATTAATCAGCTTTCCAACTGGTATGTTCGTCGCAGCAGAAGGCGTTTTTGGAAATCAGAAATAAATAAAAACAAACTCTCGGCATATCAAACATTATACGAATGCTTGGTTACGGTTGCAAAATTGACCTCGCCCTTCGCTCCGTTTATTGCAGAAGAGTTGTATCAAAATTTAAACTCTGTTACGAAGAAGGAAAATTTCGAGTCGGTACATCTTGCAAATTTCCCGGCGACGACTTATTCCGAGCCGGAGCTTGAAGTTAAAATGGATATTGCCCAGCGGATCGTATTCTTGACTCGGTCTATTCGCGCGAAAAACAATTTGAAAGTTCGCCAGCCGCTCCTTAAGATTATGGTTGCGATCGACAAATCGAAAAAAGACGCTCTTGAAAAAATGAAAGATGTAATTCTTGAAGAAGTAAACATCAAAGAATTGGTAATTCTTGAAGATGATTCTTCCATCGTTAACAAAACAGCGAAACCGAATTTCAAAGTAGTGGGACCGAAATACGGCAAGCTGGTTAAGGCGTTGACTAATGCGATCAAGGAAATGAATAAGAGCCAAATCGTTGAAATTGAAAAGAGCGGAGAGCTGGAACTTACAATCGACGGTCAGCCG
>JAJYMU010000279.1 GCA_021786655.1 Bacteroidota bacterium | reverse complement strand
AATCTAGATTAGCTTCTAACTTTTTTCTTCGTTCAAGAATTGGAGCCAAAAATTGATTTATTTTTTCTGCGCATCGAAGTTTACACTCAACGCATCCTAAAACACCGCTGCGGCAATCTTTTTCAATCTGCTGAGCTTCGGAAGGATTAAACTTCTGATGATAAGTGAACACTAAACAAATTTCCGGTCTGCCGGGATCGTTCTTTCTAATCTTCTGCGGATCGGTAACGGCTTTGCGAAGTTTTTGTTTTACCGTTTCAGCATCATCCGAAAGTAAAATTGTATTGCCCAAAGATTTACTCATTTTTGCATCACCGTCGAGACCGGGCAGTCTTGCAAATTTTGTAAGCAGCGGTTCTGGTTCCGAAAATACTTTTCCATATTGGTTATTGAATTTTCTTGCAATCTCTCTTGTGATTTCTACATGCGGTACCTGGTCTTCACCAACCGGAACTGCTTCACCTTTATAAAGGAGAATATCGGCAGCTTGGAGAACGGGATAACCTAAGTGTCCATAAATTACATTTTCAATATTCAAATCCCTTACTTGCTCTTTAAGTGTAGGATTTCGTTCAAGTCGTGCCTTGGTTATCAGCATCGAAAAAATCAAAAATAACTCGGCGTGTTCCTTAATTTTAGACTGACGAAACATCGGTGATTTTTCTGGTTCCAAACCGCAAGCTAGCCAATCAATGAGCATCTCAATTGTATTGATATAGATATTATCCGTTGCCAGATCAGTTGTAAGTACATGATAATCGGCTATGAGATGATAGCTTTCATATTCGTTTTGTAATTTTATCCAGTTTTCAAGAGCGCCGACATAATGCCCGATGTGAAGTTTGCCCGTCGGTCTCATTCCGCTTAGAATTCTTTTCTTTGCCATTAACCGCGAATAAGTTGATTTTGAAATTTGACGTGTAAAAATAAAGAAAAATTAGTTTACTTCACTATGCCTGGAAAAGATACCGCTTCCAGGTATCGTCTAATCTTCCGGCATTGTTTCGGATAAACATGATATGATTCGGCGCGTAAGGTTTGATTTTCAGTTTGATACCGGCTTCTTCCGGAGAGCGGTCCCCTTTCCTGTTGTTGCAAGGAAGGCAAGCGGCAACAAGATTTTCCCAGCTGTCGTCTCCTCCTTTAGAACGCGGGATGATGTGATCTATCGTCAGAGGGAGATCTGCTCTGCCGCAGTATGCGCACTTGTGTCCGTCGCGTTTTAAAATATTGCGGCGGGTTAGAATGATTTTCTTGTAAGGGACTTTTATATAATCGTTGAGACGAATGATGCTGGGCCAAGGGAACGCTTTGGATACTGCGTGAATCTCTTTTTTATCGTTATTTGCAACCAGTTCTGCCTTTCCTAAAAATATAAGAACTACTGCTTTCTTAACGTTGCAGATTGTAAGCGGTTCATAGCTTTGATTGAGGAGAAGAACTTTCGCATTGAGTGATCCGTTTTTTCCGAACTTCCTTTCGAAGACTAACCTCCAGATAATTAAAGAGAAAATTCAATACTTGGTTGATGTTTCTTTCCTTCATTTGATGGTGCAAATATCGTGATAACATTTTTATGATGAAAGTGCATTTCAAAATATTTTTTTGGGCAAAATATTTTGGGAGCTAATCAATCGAGATTACCCTTTTCTTTTTCTTTGTCATAAGCCTATCTGGAATAAAATCAATTATCGAATCGCGAAGAGCCTCGATTAATCTCTTCTTTACAAAATCTCTATGAGTAACCAGGCTTACTTCCCTAACCGGCACAGGCGATTTAAACCGCCGCGTCGATCCTTTTTGAGAAGCGCCTAACTCTGTCATAGCTAATTCGGGAAGAATTGTAATACCTTGGTTTTGATCTACCATACGAATCAGTGTTTCAAGACTTCCTGCTTCGTAGTGAAAACGCTTTCCCTCTTGGGAAATTTTTTGAAGGTCGCAAAGATTGATTATTTGCGACCGAAAACAATGCCCTTCTTCCAAAAGCCATAATTTATCAACATCAATCTCTCCAACCGAAACCTCTTTTATCTTTTGCACATTCGATGATTTCGCCGAGTACAAAATAAACTCTTCATAGAATAACGGTGTTACCTTAAGAGAAGTATACTCAAGCGGTGTAACCAGTATAGCAGCATCAATCACATTTCGTTTCAACTGTTCTATTATTCTCTCGGTTGTAAGTTCAACAACGGTTAGGTTGATTTCTTCGTACTTCTTTAAAAATTTTTTGAGGAAGAGCGGAAGAAGGTATGGAGCCAGCGTAGGTATTATGCCTATATGCAGTTCGCCTTTGATTTCACCTTTTCGCTCGCTCACTAAATCCGAGATGGCTTTTGTTCCACTCAAAACCGAACGGGCAAGGTCAATAATTTCCCGCCCCAATTCGGTTGCTATTAAAGGTTTTTTGCTTCTATCGAATATTTTTATATCCAATTCCTCTTCAAGTTTTTGCACCTGCATACTTAAAGTTGGCTGGGTAACAAAACATTTTTCGGCGGCGCTTGAAAAATTGCGGTACGTATCCAGCGCCAATATGTATTCAAGTTGAACGAGTGTCACAATGCACCATAGTTTTTGTCTATGCAAAGATAAAAAATATCGATTTGATTTATTAATGCTGGTAGCGCATTTTCTTGCACAGAATTTCCGTTCTATCATTATTTAACAACATCAAAGGAGATACAAAAATGAATAAAGAGAAAAAAAGACTCACATCGGCATCGGGCAGCCCGTACTACGAGCATGAGAATACCCAGTCGATAGGCCCGCGCGGTCCACTTTTGATACAGGACTATGTCTTCCACGAAAAGATGGCGCACTTCAACCGTGAAAGAATTCCTGAAAGAATTGTTCATGCAAAAGGTTCGGGTGCATTCGGCAAGCTTACAGTTACTAACGATATTACAAAATACTCCAAGGCAAAAATTTTTAATAAAATAGGCAAAGAGACAAAAGTTTTTGTCCGTTTCTCAACGGTTGGCGGAGAGAAAGGATCGTCTGATACCGAAAGAGACCCGCGCGGATTTGCTGTTAAGCTTTATACTGAAGACGGAAATTGGGATCTTGTCGGCAACAATACTCCTGTATTTTTCATCAAGGATCCGAAAAAATTTGACGATTTTATTCACACGCAGAAGCGCGATCCAAAGACGAACTGCAAGAGCCCTACTATGATGTGGGATTATTGGTCTCTCAACCCTGAAAGTCTTCATCAGGTGTTGATCTTGATGTCTGACCGCGGCACTCCGTTCTCATACAGAAATATGAACGGTTACGGCAGTCACACTTATTCTATGATCAATGCCAAGAATGAATTGATTTGGGTTAAATTTCATTTTAAGACCCAGCAAGGAATTAAAAACTTTGATGCCGCATTGGCGGAAGAAATTCGCGGTAAAGATCCGGACTGGGCTCAACGCGATTTAGTTCAGGCAATTGAAAAAGGAGATTTCCCGAAATGGAATCTCAAAATTCAGGTGATGACTAAAGAACAGGCAAAGACTTTTAGATGGAATCCGTTTGACCTGACCAAAATTTGGCCGCATAAGGAATATCCGTTATTTGATGTTGGTGTGATGGAATTAAATAAAGTTCCGGATAATTATTTTGCCGATGTTGAACAAGCGGCTTTCGCTCCTGCTCACGTTGTTGATGGAATCAGCTACTCTCCGGATAAAATGCTTCAAGGAAGAATACTTTCCTATCCCGATGCACACCGATACCGCCTTGGTGCAAATTACGAACAGATTCCGGTTAATAAATGTCCGTTTGCTGTAAATAATTATCAGCGGGACGGATATATGCGCGTTGATGGGAACGGTGGAAGTAATCCTAATTATCATCCGAATAGTTTTGATAATATTGTTCAGGATGAAAATTATAAAATACCTCCGATGGAACTCGATTCCAACATAGCCGATTGGTATGATAGAAACGAACCCGGCGAAGACGATCATTACACCCAACCTGGAAACCTATTCCGAAATGTTATGACCGAAGCCGAAAAGAAAAACACGATTAGTAATATCATCGGAGCAATGAAAGGAATTGAAGGACCGAAACGAAATGAAATAATTAACCGTCAGTTGTGTCATTGGTTTAGAGCAGATGTTGGTTTGGGTGAAGCTGTTGCAAAAGGTCTTGGTGTAGATGTGGAAGCGATTATGTCTGAACTTGGTATGAAGTAATTAGAACTTTAAAAGGGGAATTCTATTCCCCTTTTATTTTTAATAGTTAGCTCTTCCTTATTATCCCACCCGCTAACACATATCCATGCTCGTCATACAAAACCAGCGATTGACCCGGCGTTACTGCGTTCTTTGCTTCCAAAAATTTTATTTTGATTTCCGATTCATCGGCAGAAATTATTTCCGCCGGAGTTGCTATATCATTGTAGCGGATCTTTCCAAAAACAATTTCTCCGGATTTGAATTCTCTTCTACTCACAAAATTAATATCCGATGCCGAACAGATATTTTCAAACAGTTCTTCCTTATTGGCAATTTCTATTGTGTTTGTCTTTTCATCAATGCTCTTAACGTAAACCGGTTTCTCAAATGATACGCCGAGACCTTTCCTTTGTCCGACTGTGTAGAATGGAATTCCTCTGTGCTTGCCGACGACGTCACCGTGATAAACCATGTCCCCGCCTTCTATCTTTTCAATCATGCCGGGAATTCTTTCGCGCAAGAATCTTTCGTAATTGTCATCCGCAACGAAACATATTTCTTGGCTGTCCGGTTTGTTTGCGGTTTTAAGTCCGAACTCTTCGGCAAGTTTTCTCACTTCAACTTTTGTATAACCGCCTAACGGAAAAATTGTACGGCTCAAACTCTCTTGCGTTAATCCCCAAAGCGCGTACGACTGATCTTTCTTCTGATCGCGCGAATTTTTCAGCGAGTAGCGGTTCAGTGCCGGGTTGTGTTCTACAACTGCATAGTGACCGGTGGCAACATATTTTGCGTCGAGAGAGTCTGCTTTCTTAAGAAGCTCTTCCCATTTTATTCTTCTGTTGCAGACCACGCAAGGGTTCGGAGTTCTGCCGCTAAGATATTCATCAACAAAATTATCTATCACAGTTTCTTCAAACGCCTTAGTGAAATCAACTGTATAGTGCGGAAAGCCGAGCGACGTTGCAATGTTCTTCGCGTCGAAGATTGCGTCGAGAGAGCAGCATCCGGATTCATGTTTGGGCGCGCCGCCGACTTCCATGAATCCCCACGTCTTCATCGTTACGCCAATTACTTCGTAACCTTGCTTATGCAGAAGCGCCGCAGCAACGGATGAATCAACTCCGCCGCTCATTGCCACTATTACTCTTTTCTCGTTTAACACTTTACTTTCTCTAAATTGTAAACATGATTTTATACGGCAAGAAAAAACTATGACAAAACTTAGCGGTCAAACCAACTTTCTTTCTTAACTATTTGCCTTTGTAAATATCTTTTCGATGACCAACACTTGGATGTTCATTTGGTTTTAAATACTTCATTGTGCGTATAAGTACGACCTTTCTTATAGTCTTCGCGTGCTTCAGCGATGCTTTTTACATATTCAGGACTGGCAGCAGCTAAGAGATCTTCAACAAAAGAAGCCCTCTCTTCCTTTTTCATA
>JAJYMU010000229.1 GCA_021786655.1 Bacteroidota bacterium | reverse complement strand
CCGATCTAGCTTATAAAATTATTATGAAAGCAAAAGAGTGTGGCCTAAAAATTATGTTGGGCTGCATGACTGAAACATCGTGCGGAATTTCTGCTGCAATTCAATTGGCGCCGCTGGCTGATTTTGCCGATCTCGACGGCAACCAACTCATCAAGAACGATCCGTTCGTAACAAAAACTGTTCAAGAAGGAAGACTGATTGCATCATCTCGTCCGGGGTTAGGTGTTGATCTTACAAGTGCAATAGACTTTGTTGAGATTTGAAACTTAGTACTCCTAACAGTTGTTTAGTTTTTTCAACCATTTCCTTATATTCTGTCAAAAAAAAACGGAGGAAAACTTATTTATGCCGAAACATTATGTTTCGAACAAAGATGAAACCGTCAGAATGTTTGAAAGCGATTGGATGGAAGCGTTATCACATGTTCATTGGACTGTGCCGCTATGGTTATTTACACCTATCATTCTTTACTTCTTCTATCGCGGTTATGTTGAATTCGATCTATCTCTCTCGCAAATCGTTTTGATGTTTCTGATCGGCATAGTAGTTTGGACATTCACAGAATACACTTTGCATAGATTTGTTTTTCACTTCATACCTAAAAGTTCGTGGGGCAAGCGACTTCATTTTATTGTGCACGGTGTTCATCATGACTATCCCAAAGATTCAAAAAGATTGGTAATGCCGCCTTCGGTCAGCATTCCGCTGGCAACGTTTTTCTATATTTTGTTCGATCTAATAATTGGGAACGTCGATGTCGCACCTTTCTTTGTGGGGTTTTTAGTCGGATATTTATTCTACGATACCACGCATTATGCCGTTCATCATTTCAATATGCACAACAAGTTTTGGCTTGCAATAAAAAATCATCACATGAAACATCATTACCAGAATCCGGACCTTGGTTACGGTGTAAGCCAGCCCACGTGGGACTATGTATTTGGTACAACATTCCCGGTTAAGGAAGAAGTTGATCTTAGAGATTTAACGGATTAAGATTTTAAAAAAGTCTTTTGTGATTGTTTAGTCTTCATGATGTATCCGGCTTGAATAAAGGACATTTAATGTACTCCCATATCAAAGAATTCTTGCTGGTCATCTTCTTGATTGCTTTGCCATATTGCAATGCAAGTCTAGAAGCCGAACCGGAAGTTTATTTTCGTTTTAATCAAGCCGGATTTTTACCATCGGATTACAAATCATTGGTGATTCTGGCTAAGAGTAAGTTGGACGGCAGGAAAATCCAAATTATCAATACTTCGAATAGACATTCGGCGTACAGCGTTTCGATTGGAAATAATCATGGCGCATACGGAAATTTCAAATACACGTACATAATTGATTTTACAAATGTCGTAACAGAGGGAGAATACTATTTCCAATTTGGTCGGCAAAAATCTTTCAGTTTCAAAATAAGCAGATACATATTTAACGGTGTAGCTGATTCTCTATTGCAATTCTTCCGAGTCCAAAGATGTGGTTTTACTGATCCTGAACTTCATAAAGTTTGTCACATCGCCGATGCAACCAGTCTGATCGAAGGCAATAAGAAAATCGCACAGTCGTTCGATGTTACCGGTGGCTGGCACGATGCCGGTGATTACGTAAAATTTCTGAACACAACAGCATACGCAACTTACATGCTTTTGTTTTCATACGAATTCGATCCGGTCAAATTTGGTTTCGACAATAATCACAACAACGTTCCCGATCTTATTGAAGAAGCGAAAATCGGTTTGGACTGGATGCTACGATGCCGCTATAAAAACAATGAGTTGATTACTCAGGTTCAAGATTTACGCGATCATGATGCGGGTTGGAGAATGCCTGAAGACGATAAACTTGAGTTTGACAGACCGGCTTATATCGGAATCGGCAAAAACTTGATAGGGATTTATTCCGCAACTATGTCTCTGGCATATAGAATATGGAATGAAAAAATTCATTATCCCGAGTTTGCAAAAAAATGTTTGGATGCAGCTAAGCAGTTGTATTCGATCCGTGAACAAGTTCAAAATGTTGACAGCAGCGGAACCGGATCATACTTAGATAAAAAATATCCCGGCAAGATGGCATTAGGCGCCGTAGAACTATACATCTCAACCCACGACCAAAATTATTTGACTGAAGCAAAAAATTATGCTGATTCGGCTGGTTCAGATTTCTGGTGGAGCTGGGGTGATATCAACACGCTGGCTCACTATAGATTAGCGAAATATTTTCCGAAGTACATGGATTTCATTTCGAAAAATCTTGAAACATTTAACAAGAACAAGAACGAAAATATTTTTGAAAAAGGCGCGGCGCTTTCTTGGGGGACAAATGTGACTCTGCTCGGAATTGCTCTTCAAGAAATTCTATATAAAAAGTTGTCCGGCAGTAGTCGGTTCGATACTCTCGCTACACTTCAAAGAGATTTTGTACTAGGTAGAAATCCTTGGGGTGTAAGTTTCATTTCCGGTGTTGGTAAAAACTACACAGAAAATTTTCATCACCAAATTGCGTATTTAACTGGAAAGCTGCCGGGAGGATTTGCCGCTGGTCCCGCAACAAAAGAGTTCGTGGACAAAGCGAATATCAAGTTTGATAAGATTGATAAATATGCTAAATTTCAGTCGAAAGAGATGTACTATAGAGATGATCGGCAAGATTATATAACGAATGAACCGACCATCACAGGCAATGCTACCGCAATCTTTGTTTTTGGTGCTTACTCCAACAAAAAATAGCGGCTGTTCTGTTTTGAGGCAGGTTGTTTTCATTTCTCAATTTTAGATTTTCGGTTCTGTCTTTGCTTCGATTTTGTTCGAGAATCCTTACTACTGATGGCATTATAGTTGAAAATTATATGATGTCTAATATCAAAGGCGAGTTCAAAATGACGAATTCTGTACGAAGAATTCCATCTGGTTTTACATTCATAGACCAAAATTGGGGCGGTATTTATAGAGGCGGTAGTTATCTTTTGATCGGTCCTAGAAAATCGGGTCGTACTTTGATCGGACTGCAGTTTGCTTTGGAAGCTGCTAAGTCGAACGAAGTTTGTCTTTATTTCACGTTGATGCGCCCTAAGGATTTGATGATACAGGCTGCATCGCTGAACTTTGACATTCAGACTTACATGAATCAGAACCTTATCATTGTTGTTAGAGTTGCACCGCCAAATGATATTTACGAAATGTACAATCCGGATGATTATCTTGTTGAGTATCTGAATGATATTGTAACAGTGGTTGAACAGTATCATCCGACAAGAATTATTTTTGATGAACTAACTCCGTTTGTAGGTTTCAGAAATCTTGACTACTTAAAAGATGCGTTTCTTCACACGTTGGAAACTATAGAAGAGAGAGACATCACCAGTTTGTTTATAATTAGCGAACCGGCAACTCAGAAGGCGCAATCTATTGTTGAAGGTTTATCGCAGTATGTTACCGCAATGATCCGTTTGAAGAAAGATGCTTACGGAAAAGAAGATAGGTATCAGGGCGGATTCGTTACGATTACACCGAACGTTGGTCATACCGAAGGGCAATTCTCATCGGCTTACAGAATTGAACCGTACAAAGGAGTAACCACGGATTTATCTTTTGAAGCAACGAGTGTTACCGACGAATTCATCTCACCTCCACCTCCACCGACACACAGATTTTCGAAACCAACGATGGTGGATGTTCCTTCAGAACCGTATGCGTTCTCGAACGTGTATAACTACAATGATTTTCTTTTGATCTTGAATAACCAGATTGCGCTCTACAAAAGTACCGGACAAAGTTTTAATCTGATTTCATTCAGATTGGACCCAGCCGCCCAAACACGAGGGCTGTTAACGCTCAATCAATTACAAAACGCAATTAGAATCTCAACCAACAAAAAAGATAAATTATGTATAATTGATAATAAAATCGTTGTTCTACTGGTTAGAGGAAGTTTGAAAAGCGTTGTTGATCTCATATCTAGTGTTCAAAACAATTTACCGAGTCGGGACACAAATTACATTAATGCTGTATTGGATTTTATTTCGATTTACAATCTAGAAGTAGATGATAGGATCGAAAACGGTGAAAGCATGATGGAATTGGTTTTATCATCAGATAAACCGCATTCGTCAACCTATCAGCCCTTGAATAAATATATTGGTTGATGAAATTTCATTTGAAAATATTTTTACTACTACTTATAATATTTTCAATAACCTCTCAAGCCCAAAACAAATCTGACATCTGGAAGCGGCATGCTCAGATTTTAATTAATGAAGGAAGGTTTGCAGAAGCTGTTGATCAACTGAATAAGTATATCACTGCCAACCCGCATCTCGCCGATGGTTATCACACCAGAGGTCTCTGCTACGAGAAAATGATTCAATACCAGTACTCGGTTCTTGATCTCAGGAGAGCTGTTCGATTGGACCCAGCAAACCAAGTTATCAGAAAAGATTTAAGCCGGGTAATCTCTACATGGCATGAGTTGCTTTATAAGAGAATCGACGGATTGAAAAGAGATTTGGCAGTCGATCCGAAAAGAGCATTTACGTATCTGGAGATTGGCAAATGCTACCGCTGGCTTGAAGAATGGAGCGATGCCGAATATTGGTATGATGAATATTTGAAACGTGACGATAATGCCTCACCTGACGAAATTATTAGGTACACCGAAATTCTTGCGAAGACAGGTTCAATCATCAAAGGCGAAAGGATTCTCAAAAAATTTGTAGGAAGATATCCTGATGACTGGCGGCTCTGGAGCAGATACGGTTATTTCACTTTGTGGCTTGGCAAAAATAAAATTGCGCTCGATGCTTTCACTACTTCTCTTGGTTTCAAACCGTATTTCAAAGAAGCCGAAGATGGGCTGGACCTGGCTAAACGGCAGGGTTATGTAACTCTTTTTCAAGGCAGAGCTTTTGAACGTGTTGAATATCCCATTGATAGATACTATCGCTTGTTGAACAAGAATCCCGATGATGATGAACTTCGTTTTAAACTGGTAAACGAATTAATCGGTGCGAATCGCTATGAAGAAGCGTATCAACAACTGCAGTATTTAACTCCTAAACATTCCGAAGATGATAATTACAAATCATTGTGGAATACTGTTACGGCTTATCGTGACAGTACATTCAATCGCGACGTTTTGCTTTACACTGGAAAGATAAAAGAAAATCCTTCCGATAAAGAGTCTGTGATGAAACTGGCTGCAGCTTATGCAAATTTGTATTACTATGATAATGCTACAGAAGTACTTAATGAATATTTGCAAGATCAGCCGGATGATAAGGACCAAGATGCGAGATTCATGTACGCTAAATATCTAGCATATAATTATGAATGGGAAAAAGCTATACGGCAAATAAATATTTTATTGAAGCTTGATCCTGAAAACCTAAATTACAAACTTTTGCGCGGACAAATTGGAGCGTGGACATCCCAGGATACAAACTTAGCCGAGAGCTATCTTCTTACAGTAATCGAAGCCAGGCCAAACGATGTTCCATGCTTATTGGCATTGGTTTCTGTTTATTCATGGAAAAAAGATTTTCCTGAAGCAAAGAAATATTTGGATATAGCAGTTCAGTTGGCACCGCAAAATCCCGAGGTGCAGACGGCTCAAAGCAATTATCAACTTCA
>JAJYMU010000364.1 GCA_021786655.1 Bacteroidota bacterium | reverse complement strand
CGGTTGATTATCTTTATAAAGATAATCAACCGCCGAAGTACCCAATCATCAAAGCAAAATATCCTTCATATTCATTGATTGCCGGATACGTGTTGGTTACCGAAGCAAACAGGGGAGACCAATTTGCTCAGCACGAGTTGGGAATACGTTACTTGATTGGAAGCGGATTTCCAGCCGATACCGTTAAAGCAATTTATTGGATACGAAAAGCTGCCGATCAAAATCTTGCAGCTGCAAGATTTAATTACGGAATTCTTCTCTACAACGGAATCGGTGTGCCGTGGAATCCGTTTGACGGATTTCAGAATTTTAAAGTTGCGGCGAATGCAGGATTACCGGAAGCGCAATTTGCAGTCGGTATTCTTTACACTGATAATCTAACTCTGAACAGAGATTACAATAAAGCTTATCACTACTTCAGACTTTCCGCAGATGCCGGTTACAAGCCGGCAAAGGAAGCGTTGGATCAATTAATTAAAAGCGGATTTTCTCCGCCGACCGATTCATTAAGTACAAAAGATCAGAAAAAATTTGCTTCGATGAGAGCAGAAGAATCATCGCCGCTCATCAATCCAAATTGGGATTTTGATTTTTACGACTTCGACAAAAAAGATAAGTCTGCAAACACTTCAAAACAGATTGCGGCACTTCTGAACAAAAAACCTGAAGAGCTGAAAAGATATTTAGGATTGGATGAATTAAAATCCGCCGCAATGCCGAAAGATACAAGCGGAATGAGCTTGTTAAAATTTGCCGCAACAAGCGGAAGTCCCGAAGCCCTTTTAATATTCGGCCGTAGTTACCAGGAAGGAGTAATAACCGAAAAAAATTTGGTGCTTGCCGCTGTAAATTATTTACGTGCTTACAGACTCGGTTCATATAAAGCCGGCGAATATTTGTTTAATATGCTGCAGTCGGAAGAGTTTGTGAACACGCTAAAAGAAAGAGCGGCAAAGAACGATCCCGATGCCATGTACGCGTGGGCAGGAATTTCCGCGCTCGGATTTGAGAACCAAATTTCAAATCAACAGGCGCTCGATTTTTTGAAGAAAGCGGTTGACAAGAAACATATTCCTTCAATGATTGAGATGGGCTTGCTTTATTCATCCGGCAAACTTGTTCAGAAGAATAAAGAGAAGGCGCTTCAATATTGGGAGATGGCAAAAAATCTTGGTAGCAAGGAAGCCGCAGTTAGAATCGCATTGTTTGATGCGCTCGATTCAACTTCAACAAAAATTGCGGATGATATAAAAACGTTGATGAAAATTGCAGACGAAGGTTCCGTGCTTGCTCAAACGGCTTTGGGATTTTGTTACGAAAAAGGAATCGGTGTTAAAGAGAATATGGGATTTGCAGTTAAAATGTATCGAAGAGCTGCTCAAAGAGGTAATGAAGCCGCGTACAATTCTCTCAAACGACTGTATGATGGGATTCGACCGTACGACCCTCAGTTCAAAATTTACGAGCCTACTAATTAATCGGCTTTCAAAATCACAAATGTAAGATCATCGTATTGATGCGCCGTTCCGCGGAATGACTTGATTGCTCTCAAGAGGGAGTTCTTTATTTCTTCTACGGGCTTATCGCAATTGTTTTGGATTACACGTTTGATGTTTTCATCGCCGAACTGCTGGAACATTACATTCATCGTTTCGTTAACGCCGTCAGTATAAAAGAACACAATATCATTCGTGCCGGGATGAACAGTAACTTCTTCCAGAGTCTTTTCAAAAACACCTTTGTCGTTGAGACCAATACATAAACCTTGCGGACAGATTACTTCGAATTGTTTTGCATCGTGCCGATACCAAAAAACCGGGGAGTGACCCGCGCGCGTAATTCTAATTTTGCCGTTGCTTTCTACCGATGCGGCATTAAGCGTAAGAAAATATTCCCGCCGTAAATTTTTAGCAAACAACTTTTTGAAATTGATTATCAATTCACGAACGTCGGTTAAGCTTTCCAGCAGCATATGAAGAATGGATTGAACTCTAACCATGTAAAGTGCAGCCGCCATTCCTTTGCCGGAAATATCACCGATAAAAATGTAACACCGCTCAGGTAGCTCAACAATGTCAAAATAATCGCCGCCGACATCACGAGCAGGTTCGTAATAAGACGCAACATTGTAATTGAAAATCTTCGACGAATGTTTCGGTATTAAATCGAACTGAATATTTCTTGCAACATCAAGCTCGCTCTTCGCCGATAGTTTATCGGCAAGTTCAAATGCTAGAAGAAGGTTTAAAATTATAAACGCTAAAAGAATGTAACCTGGATTAGAATTGGTGGAGAAATAACCGAGTAGAAAAAAGAGCAGCGACACTAAATAAAAAATTCTTCTTGCGGGGGTAAGCTTCAAAATAAACGCGTTAAAAAGACTTCTTGCAAATATGAATCCGCGCGTTATTTTGTTCCTGGTTGGATCCGGTTTCGGAATATCTTTCGAAAAGAATTCATAGACTTCGCTGGCTTCTTTCTTAACCAATCTCTCGATTTCTTGATAGCTCAAATCGCTCGTATAGAGATCGAAAATGCGTTTTATCGGGTTGGAATCAGACAACTTTAGTATCCATCTTTAACAAATTAGACGTTTTTGGAAACCAATTGGTTGGCTAAAATATATAAAGAACAGCAGAAATATTTAATTAGCACCAATTAAATTTCAACTACTGCGGAGCGCATTCTTGCTTTGAATATCAGGGCATAGTTTCCTATTTTTGAGCCGCATAATCTTATTAATATTACTAATGAAAGACCTTTTATGGTGTGGAAAATAGTTCTCTTTGTGCTGATGACGTTTGTGATAATATCCGGCATTTCATTTCCAATTGTCCCTCACCCAACAGTATGGTACGAATTTCCGAACATTCCCGGCTTGGAAGAAAAAGCTAAAATAATTTTCTTTCACGTTCCGACTGCTTGGCTTTCTGTAATTGCTTTTTTGACATCGATGATCTACGGTATAAAGTACTTGCGAAAGAAAGATTTAGACGACGATTCAAAATCAAACGCAGCCCTGCAGTTAGGAATGATGTTCTGCATTCTGGCAACAATTACCGGTTCAATCTGGGCAAAATTCAACTGGGGCACCTTTTGGAATTGGGATCCGCGCGAAACAAGTATTTTTATTCTGCTGCTTATTTATGGCTCGTTATTTGCGCTCAGATCGGCAATAGATAACGAAGATAAACGCGCAAGACTTTCGGCCGTTTATTCAATCATTGCGTTCTTAACAGTACCGTTTTTTATTTTCATAATGCCGAGGATTATGGTTGGTTTGCATCCCGGTTCTGCGAACGACACAACGTCTGGACCGGTGGTAAACTTCAAAATGAACAGCAACATGCAATTGGTATTTTATATTTCGCTTACCGCGTTTACAATACTTTATTGGTGGATGTGGAAGCTCAGATATAGATCGATTATCATCAAAGAAAATCTTTTGAAAAAATAATTAGAGGTAGAATTTGGATAGCGGGTTATTAGGATTTCTGGAACGGAATGCAATCTACATCGTGCTTTTCATTGTTCTGGTTATTTGGCTTGGAATTTTTCTTTTCATGCTGAATACGGATAAACGACTGAAAGAAATTGAAAAAGAATTAAAGGAGAAATAATTCAATGAAAAATAAATATATGTTCGGCGGCGCAATCATAGTCGTCTTTTTGGGAATTATGATTTACTTGTTTACTCAGACCAATGTTCAATACGAAAGCAGTTTTGTTAAAGTAATGGAATCCAACAAAACAATAAAAGCTACCGGATCGTGGGTGAAAGAGAGAAATTACCAGATTGATAAAACAAACAACTTGTTCTCGTTCTATATGAAAGACACGCAAGGCAATTTGTTAAAAGTTGTATACCATGGAGCGATACCAAATAATTTCGAATCGTCGACAAGTGTGGTTGTGACTGGCAAATATCAAAATGGTGCTTTCCAAGCCACGGATATTCTTACCAAGTGCCCGTCAAAATATCAAGATCAAGCACGGCAAAACGCCAGCTAACTAGTCTGGCAGTCAGGAGTTTTTGTTATGATCGGTAATATAATTCTTACTCTGGCTTTGATTGCCGGAGTAGTAACTGTGGTTATGTATTATCTTACATACCGCGGTTATAAAAATACAATAGAATATGCACGCATTGCATATCATACTACGGCGGTACTTGTCATCGCGTCGGCTGCATTACTGCTCTACGCTGTTTTAACGCATCAATATCAGTATAGATATATTTACAACTACAGCGGCAGCGATCTACCAACCGGTTTGTTGATCTCAACATTTTATGCCGGCCAAGAAGGAAGTTTTATGTTATGGACTTTCTTCACGGCAATCATTGGTTTGATACTTCTCGATTACAGTTCGAAGCGGGGCGATCTTGAACCACGTGTTATGATGGTCTTCACCTTAGCGCTTTCATGTCTATTGATAATGGTAAGCCCTTTACTGAAATCACCGTTCAATTTCATCTGGATGGAAAAAGATTTCATCGATTTGAAAAACATAAATTCGGCTTTCTTAAGTTTACCTGCGCTTCAAGGATTTATCTTTTCCGATCCGCAATCGAACAAACAGTTTGTTCAAATGGGTCGCGAACTTTATGCTACTCTTACTGCGAACAACATTGCGATGAACGATTTTATTATTCAAGGCAAGGGATTAAATCCGCTGCTTCAAAACTTTTGGATGCAGATTCATCCTCCAATGCTGTTTATCGGTTTTTCAATGTCGACTGTTCCATTCGCTTTTGCGTTGGCAGCATTACTTAAGAATGAATACAAAGATTGGGTTAAGCAAGCTTTACCTTGGGTTCTTTCCGGTGCTATGATTCTTGGTCTTGCAATTATGCTTGGCGGTTACTGGGCTTACGGTGTTTTGGGGTGGGGCGGTTACTGGGGATGGGACCCGGTTGAAAATTCAAGTTTGGTGCCGTGGCTCGTGGGCGTTGCTTCAATTCATACTATGCTTGTTCAGAAAAAGACTCAAGAGAAGGGTGGAGGAAGCCGCTTTGTTAAGACTAATTTAATTCTGAGTGTTATGACTTACGTAATGGTTCTCTACAGCACTTTCTTAACAAGAAGCGGAATTCTCGGTGATGCATCGGTTCATTCATTTGTTGATCCTGGAATGGCGGTTTATCTTTTCTTGATCATCTTTTTGTCGCTGTTCGTAATACTCGGTGTCGGTGGTATTGTTTATCGTTGGAAATATTTAACCGAACATTTTTCATTTGAAGAAAATGTTTTGTCAAGAGAACTGGCTCTTTTTACCGGATCGGTAGCTCTGATAGCAACCGCCATAATTGTTTTAGTTGGAACATCGGCACCGTTAATCGGCACCACGGTTCAAACAAGTTTTTATAATGAATTGAATCTTCCTATTGCGATAATAATCGGTTTACTGAACGGACTGAGCATCTTACTCAAGTGGAAGTTTACCGAGCGAAAAGATTTATGGAAACAGTCTCGCTTTTCCGTTGCTGCAACAGTTTTGTTTACCGCGCTGGTTGTGATATTCGGCGGTGTTCATAACATTATGCTTATTCTCCTCACGTTTTCTTCCTCGTTCGCACTTATCGTAAACGGCGAGATCGCTTACAAAATATTCCGCGGAAGAAAATCTTTCTTGGGTGCTTATATCGCTCACGTCGGCATTGCTCTTTTCTTAATCGGCGTGCTGGCAACAGCCGGGCATTCAAAACA
>JAJYMU010000232.1 GCA_021786655.1 Bacteroidota bacterium | reverse complement strand
CCTTCGTATCTCCGGCTGAAACAAAATGATGAATGCAATCACCCAAATATCGGAGAGTAATTTTAACAGCCATCCCAACGCTTTGAAGTTTGCTGCTTGGGCAAAAAACGAAAGTATGAGAACAATGATGAGGCCGTAAAATATTTGCGCAGCAATTGTCCCGCGAATAACAGTGTAGAGCTTGTAAAAAATGAGAGTAACGAGAAGGATATCGACGATATCCAAAAATGTTACAGTGAGAAAACCGATTCGAAATAATTCAAACATTATTAAGTTGTTCCGGATTATCGATAAAACTATTTAGCTTTGCAGCAAAGATAGCTTGTTTAACATTGTGAGTTCTAATAAATCTAGCTCCGTTTTTTATAGCAACCGTTTCGGTTATAACCGTCGGAACAATTCTTTCTTCAACATTAATTTCTAAAGCTTTGCCCAAGAATGATTTGTTAGAAAGTCCCGTGAGTATCGGGTGACCGATTGCCTTGAACTCATTTAGTCGCTTTAACAATTCATAATTATCAGTGAGTCGTTTGCCGAAGCCAATACCGGGATCGACGATGATATTTTTGATTCCGTGTTTCTTCGCCATCTCAACTTTTTCGATAAGGTAATCGAAAACTTCCGATACTACATCATCATAGTAAGGATTCTCTTGCATGGTTTTCGGATTACCTTTCATGTGCATGAGAATAACAGTAGCGTTGTAATGTTTTACAATCTCAATCATTTTCGAATCAATCCTGAAAGAACTAATATCGTTTACAATTTTAGCACCGAGCAACAAACACTCTTCCGCAATTTTAGATTTTGTCGTGTCGATTGAAATTATTGCTTTTGGATTTTGCTTCAGGATTTCTTCAACTACCGGAACTACTCGTCTCAGCTCTTCCTCTTCGGTAATCGGTTCTGAACCTGGACGGCTTGATTCGCCGCCAATATCAATTATCTCGGCGCCATCTTCCAAAAGTTTTAAACCGTGCGAAACAGCCGCATCTTTTTCAAAAAATTTTCCGCCGTCGGAAAATGAATCCGGTGTTACGTTAAGAATTCCAACTACGTGAGCTTTGTCCAGCGGAAAAGTAATCCCTCCGATAGAAAAAGAATTGTTATCGTAGTCGTTAATTTTTTGGAGAGTCCGAAGAACATTCCGACCGCAATCTTCATTTCCTATTGCAATTATTGCTTTTGCGAGTTCCTTAAATACTACAAACGAACCGAGAGCAAGAAGGTCTGAAAACTTGTCTCCCCTACTGCCGGTGGTGTAGCAAATTTCTTTGTTGCTCAGAATAATTTTTTTTATTCGCTGCGCCAGCTTAAAATCGATTTCTCGGATCTCCAACGCATGCAAATCTTTTTCGTGGAGATCGCGGTAAATGTTATACTTGGTGCTATAACGCTTAAAGACATTAGGATAGAAAATATCAACCAGTTGAATTGTCAATCATAACCTCGATGATTGATTGTTAGAAAACGAACATATCAGAAACGTTTCTAAAATAAGTATTTTGATAGGGTTCTACAAAGCAAGAATGAATTTTAAGAAACGGAATTTACAAACTCTACCGTAGCAGCAGTGATGTTATCCTTGCTGTAAATTGCGTTGCCGATTACAAAAACATTGCATCCCGCTTTGGAAACTTCTTTCACGTTTTGAATATCTATTCCTCCGTCAACCTCGATAAGAAATTTTGCCGAACGTTTTTCTCTAATTTCAGCCAGGTCTTTTATTTTACGAACGGAGCTTTCAATAAAACGTTGCCCGCCGAATCCCGGGTTAACTGACATCACAAGCACAAGATCAACAATTTCCAGAATATCATCGAGAGTATTTAACGGCGTAGCTGGATTTATGGCAACACCGGCTTTCGCTCCGAGTTCTTTTATTTTTGTGATTGTGCGATTCAAATGAACAACTTCTTCTTGATGAACTGTTAATGAATTCGCGCCGGCACTAACAAAGTTTTCAAGCAGCGCGTCCGGATTCTTAATCATAAGATGTACATCAATCGGGAGCTTAGTCACTTTTCTAATTGCCTTCACAACAATCGGCCCAAATGTTAGGTTTGGAACGAACTGCCCGTCCATAATATCGCAGTGGATCCATTTAGCTCCGCCGAGTTCAACATATCGTATTTGCTGCGATAGATTCGAAAAATCCGCAGTAAGAATTGAAGGAGCTATTATTTTTTGGCTGTTCATCTTTTGTCACCAAACTTAGTCTGTGTTAGAACTACGTTCACGCTATCGCCTAGACTCACCAAACTATTTTCCGCCGGTTGCTGATCAACAATCGTGTTCGGCAAAAGGGTCGGTGAATTGATAAACGTTTTATTGCCAACCTTCAACGATAGGCTTCTTAAGATTCCATCAGCTTCAACCAACGATTTGCCGAGCAAGTTTGGCACTCTTATCATTCCGACTTTGGGACCAACGCTGACTTTCAGATTAACAATTGTTCCCTTGGCAATTTCTTTTCCTTCAAAATATTGCTGCTCTACAATCGTATTAATCGGAAATTCCGATTCAACAGAATCAACTTTACCAAGATTTAGTCCTGTTCTTGCAAGCGTTAACTGTGCTTCACGAAAACTTTTTGTTATTAACGAAGGCATCTTCACCATCGGTTCTCCGCCGCTGACAGTAAGATAAACTCTGCGGTTAACCTTAACTACCGTGTTCGCATTCGGTTTCTGATAAATGACTTGATCTTTCTGATACTTATCATCGAATCGCGATGTCTCTACGATAGGACTTAACCCGGCGTTTGTTAGAATTCTAATTGCTTCGTCTTTGTTCTTCCCTACAACGTTCGGTACCGCTTCCTCTTTGCCGCTGACGTACAGAGGAAAAATTACGTCGTCGAGAACGACTAAGAATGCAACAAATCCTATAAAAAAGGCTAATAATATTTTCCAAAATTTTTTTGACGGCTTTTTCATAACTGAAATATATTAAACCTATTTCTTATGACAAAATTAAGAGTCTCTTGATTGCAGATACTTTGCTTCTTGGTAATTTTTTTGATTAATTTCTTACAACAAACAAACTTTTATTCAAACAAGCGTAGAAACCCATGAAAAGCATGCTTTGTATTTTCGAAGACGAAGGATTCAAAAATTTCTTGCCGCTCGTATATTTACGTCCGGTTTATGATCTTCGCTGCGGTATTCTTACGTTAAGAGAGAAAATATCTTTACGCTTCCCTTCCAAATCGTTGATACTTCATTCGAGGAGTTACCTGAATTCTGTTTTAAGAGAACGTTACCCAAAGTTTGTTGTAAATGAGTTTGACTTTCCGGAGATATTATTTGTCAATGGCCGAGTTGTTCTCACGACAGGTAACTCAAAGCAAATTGCCAAGCTCGATCTCAACAAGGTTTTAGTTGCAAACGACGGAACGGTTGCGGCTGCTCGACTCTTACCAGATAAAATAAAAAACTTAAGAAATTCTGACTCCGGATTTTTGCAATTTGATTCGATTTCTGACGTACAGCGAGTTAACACAAATATTGGTCTCGTTAACTATCCGTGGGATTTAGTAAATCTCAACGGCGAAGAAATTAAAAATGATTTTGCTCTTTTGGTTAAAAAATCATCCGACAGTAATCTTAAGAAGTTCCACGCAGTTGAGTTTAAGAACAAAAAAAATATTTTTATTTCAAGCGGAGCTGTGATTGATCCTTTTGTTTTTCTCGATGCATCGAACGGACCAATTTACATCGGAAAAAACGTGCATGTAATGTCTCACACGATGATTCAAGGTCCCGCATTCATCGGAAACGATTCGTTGGTAAGGTCGCACGCCGCAATTTATCATAACACAAGCATCGGCGAAGTTTGCAAAGTCGGCGGCGAAGTTGAAGGGTCAATCATTCATTCTTTTTCGAACAAACAGCATGAGGGATTTCTCGGCAACTCGTACCTTGGAAGCTGGGTGAATCTCGGCGCGAGTACAAACAACAGCGATTTGAAAAACAATTATTCCAATGTTTCTGTTCTGCTTAATGGAAAACCGATCGACACAAATTCCCAATTTGTCGGATTGATAATGGGCGATCACTCGAAGACCGCGATCAACACGATGTTCAACACAGGTTCGGTTATTGGCGTTTCATGTAATGTTTTCGGCGCGGGATTTCCAGCGCGTTATCTTCCTTCTTTCAGCTGGGGCGGCTCCGATTCATTGCAAACCTACGATATCAACAAGTCGATAGTAGTAGCAAAAGTTGTGACGGCTCGGAGAGGCATTACTATGTCGGAGAACGAAATCAATTTGTTGAAATATATATTTGAGTTGACTGCAGCCGAAAGAAAATGAACTACCGATTTGCGACACTCTCATTCGAAACCGTTTTGAATAAAAATGTATAAAAATTATTTCTACTTATCCCGTTGCATTGATGAATTGAAATTACTTCTCACCGGCAAACGAATTATAGAAGCGTACACACAAGAAAAAGATAAATTATTTCTTCACGTACCGGATAACGTCAATCCTTATTTCCATGTGATCATCTCGGTTAATCCGCAGCAGCCTTACATCACTTTTAAGCATGAACATCGCAAGGCGAAAAAAAACACAGCCAGTTTCTTTACTGAAGATTTTCCCGCCGTCATCCGTTCGATCAGCATAGCTTTCGGCGATAGAATTATTCTAATCGAATTAGAGAACGCTCGGCTTTTTATTTTTTTCAGAGGGGCACAAAGCAATATTTACTTTGTTAATAATGACGGCAATGTTAAATCGTTTAAAAAGATCACGGGCAAAGAAAGCAAAGAGATAGTTGAGGAAATCAGTCAAATCGAGTTTATGGATTCCGCAAAAACAGTTATAGAAAAGATTGGCGCTGGTTACGATGAAACTAAAATGCGGAAAATGAATTCTATCGGCAAAGAAATTATGAGAGAAGCAGAATCGCGCGGAGGCGCCTTTAAAGAAAAAGTTTTAGATGTTCTAAACGAAGTGAACAATTCGAAAATTGCTGTGTACTTTGATCCGGAATCAAACAAGCCGCGATTTCATCCATCAGCGTTCAGAACCTTCCGTTTGCTGGAAGATCGTTCTGAGTTTGAAAGTTACTCAGATGCTCTCAACAAATATTTCTCGCTCACCTTCACAAAAAATAAAGAAGTTGATATCAGAAAGCAGATTGAGAAATATTTAAGCGCCGAAATAGAACGACTTGCAAATAAGTTAAACAATTTGAAAGCGAGAGTGGAAAACGGCTCGAAGGAAAACGTTTACAGACGTAACGCCGATTTGCTTTTAGCGAACATTCACCGGCTCAGAAAAGGAATGAAAGAAATCGCATTGGAAGAATTTCCGGCGAACAAAGAAACTTTGATTACGCTTGATGAAAAACTCTCGCCTAATAAAAATGTTGAAAAGTATTATGATAAAGCGCGATCTGAAAAAATTGAATTCGAAAAATCAAAGCAGTTTTTGCAAACCGCTTCCAAAGAATACGGAAGACTAATCGGTTTAAGTGAAAAACTCGATAAGTCGGATAACCAAGAAGATCTTTTAGCAATCAAAAAAGAATTGAAGATGAAAACACAACACTCACCCAGCGAAGATAAATCCGAGAAATTTTCTTTTCGGCACTACTTACTTGCCGGGAAGTATCACATTTACGTCGGTAAGGATAGCAAGAACAATGACCAGCTTACGACAAAATTTGCAAAACAAAACGACTTCTGGTTTCATGCGCGATCTGTTTCGGGATCGCATGTTGTG
>JAJYMU010000183.1 GCA_021786655.1 Bacteroidota bacterium | reverse complement strand
GACTTGCCGATGATTCCGAATTTCTTTTGAAACTCTTCTATTCTCATAAGGATTTGTTAGACCGAATCGCAACGAGTAAAAATAACTGTTTTTGTGTCATAAATTCATTAATAAAAATTAAGTAAGTTGAATTTTCAGCCCGTCGTAACAGATTTTTATCTTTTTCTTGTCTGCTACGGAAAGATTTTTGTGCCACATGGTAATTTTCTTTTCGTCCTCATCGCTGATGTGGGTAAGGAATAGCTTGTTGACATTTAAGGTTTTGGCGGCGGAAAGAATTTCCCCGGTTGTCAAATGAGTCGTTTCGGAGATCAAATAATCTGTCCGATGATTTTTGAAAAGGAACAGATCTTCGGTAGAACCAACATCGGAAGTGTAAAAGATGCTGCTCGAACCGACATTCAAAAGAAAGCTTGATGAAACAAATTGCTTAGCTGGATAATTCTTCAAAATCTTTTTGCGAAAGATGTGAGAATTTCTTTTTGGAACGAAAGAAATTGAGCCGCTTACTTTTTGTTTTGTTCCAAATTTGAATTGGCTCAATACCAATTTGAACCCGAGATTCTCTTCGAACAAGTAACTTGTATTTAGAAAAGTTTTTAGTGGTTTTACCAAATTCGTGTGCGTAAAAACTTTCAACTGCTTGGTTCGTTTTTCCAATTTCATTTGTGTAATCAGCGAAGCAATCCCGCTAAAATGATCTGCGTGATAATGTGACAATAATATGGAATCAATGGAGTTTGTTTTGATGTTCAACGAGAGCAACGCTTTTGCAACGCCGTCGCCGGTATCTATCAGCATACTGTGATCATTTGATTTTACGAAGATTGAAGAATGGAAACGCTTTCGGCTTGTTTTTCCGCTTCCGGTGCCGACGAAGATAATTTTCAAATTGTCTCTTCTATTTGTTGATAGGAACCACTCTGCCTTTGAGGTTATATTTTTTTTCGAGCAGCGATAAGACTGGTTTTGCATCGTCTTCGGAAATAAATTTGCCGACGTTAACAACATTCAAAATACTTCCGCCGACTTCCTTGGTTGTAATTTCAGTTGAATAATTTTCTTTGTTAAGACGCTCGCATAGGTTTTTGGCGTTATCGATATTTAAGAAAGCGCCCGCTTGAATGGTGAAGCTGTAAGTTTTTGTTTCCGTTTGCTGAACAATTTTTTCCTGAACGGGTTTAGTTACCGGCGCCAGAGGTTCGGATTTCTGTACCGATGGTTCGTCAACGTCGGGAATATTTCTTGCCGCCGATTTGATGTAAGGCGATTCAGGGAAATCTTTTTTTAATCTTGTTAAATATTCTTCCGCTTTCTTGTAGTAACCGAGCGAGTAGTAATACGAAAAAATTCTGTACAGCGAAGCGTCGGCATATTGAAACCGGGGAAACTTCTCTAGAATTGTCTCATACTTTTCAGCCGCTTGATCTCCGTCTTTTGTCAAAACCGCATCCAAAAAAAGAACGGAAGGGTCGTTGGGATTTTTTGATTGCAATTCTTTTAATGTTGCTTCGGCTTTCTTCAAATTCCCGCTTTCAATTTGCTGCAACGCGGGTACAATATCGACTTCTTGTGAAATTAGAATTGATGCTGTAAACAGTATTATGGTTAATATTTTTTTCATGGTATTGTCTTTGGTGATTAGTTATTTGTGATTGGTCATTTGTCATTTATCACTTATAATTTATCATTGACTAAACCACCGAACAATGTTGCTGAAGTTGCGCGGTTAATTTTCACTTTTACGTAATCACCAACTTTAATCTCTTCGTGTCTTGGAAATACGGTGACCTTATTCGAATCAGTTCTTCCGGAAAGAAAATCATCACTCTTTTTGCTAGGTCCTTCAACCAGAATTATTTCCTCTGTGCCGATTTGCTGTTGGTTTATTTCGAAAGAAATTTTCTGCTGAAGTTCTATGATGTCATTCAATCGTTTGGCTTTCGCTTCATCGGGAACATCGTCGTCCATCGCAAAAGCTTTTGTCCCTTCGCGAGGGGAATATTTGAACATGTAAGCTCCGTCGTATCTCACTTTCTGCATAACATCAAGCGTCATTAAATGATCCTCAATTGTTTCGGTCGGAAATCCCGCGATAATGTCTGTAGAGAAACTAACTGAAGGAATAATTTTTCTCGCGCGTTCGATCAAATCAAGGTAATGTTCAATTGTGTAGGTGCGGTTCATAAGCTCAAGAATTCTATTCGATCCGGACTGGACAGGAAGATGGATATAATTGCAAATGTTAGGATGCTCTGCAATAGTATGTAAAAGTTTATCAGATAAATCCTGCGGATGCGACGTTGTGAACCTGATACGCAAAGATCTGTCAACCAATGCGGAGGCAGCAAGCAGATCGGCAAAATCTCCGCCAGCGGCGGATCCATTGTCACTGTATGAATTCACATTTTGACCGAGCAAAGTTACTTCTCTAAATCCTCTTTCGGAAAGTTGTTTGATTTCGCTTACAATCGAATCAAGTGAACGGCTTCGTTCTCGTCCGCGTGTAAAAGGCACAACGCAAAAGGTGCAGAACTTATCGCAGCCACGCATCACGGAAATCCACGCGTTCAAACCGTCTTCTCTGTATGGAATAATATCGTCATAAGTTTCTGTGCGGGAAAGCTTAACTCCAATTCCTTTCTCGCCGGCAAAAGCTGTATCAATAAATTCCGGCAACCTTCTATACTCATCCGGTCCAACGACAAGATCAACAACCTTTTTTTCCTCGATTAAGTTTTTTCTGAGGCGTTCTGCCATACAGCCAAGTATACCGATAACCGTTCCGGGATTATTCCGTTTGATTCCTTTGAGGTGTTCTAATCTATTATATATCTTCTGCTCGGCGTTGTCGCGGATGCTGCATGTATTTAAAAGGATTACGTTGGCATCCTCAATATCCTGTGCCAGTTCGTACCCCTGATGTTTTAGAATACCCATCACAAGTTCAGTGTCGGCAAAGTTCATCTGACAGCCGTAAGTTTCGATATATATATTGTTCTTATTCATGTTCTTATTCATGGTCTTACTCTTATTCATGTTCTTGCTCATCTTACTCATATTCATGATCAACTAAAAGCGATTATGATTACGATCATGATCATGAAAAAATTATGTGATGTATCCTTCATCTGGTTCGTATGATCTATTTGAATTACTCTTTATCAATCCCATTAGCATATTAATTGTATCTTTTAAAATCAGTTTGCCTTCTTTTGCATCAAGATCATCAATTAACTTTCGAGCTGATAACACATCAAGGCATCCAGCGCATTCCATTGCGGAGCCGCGAGAAATATCAAAGTATCTGCATCGATCTTTAGATGTAAATTTTCCGTTTCCTTCAGCAATATTTAGTACAATGGATTCAGATGCTCTATAGAGCTGGTCGGCAGTTGAATTCTTTACATTGATTTTTTTCAGCAGCTTATCAACCCATGAAACAAACTCGGTTGCCTTTTGATAAACGTGCAACTTTTCATGATCAAAAAAGAATTTCTCTGCTTCTTCCAATTTCTAACCTTTTGTGTACCTTATCTTAATTCATCTGCAATTGGGGAACAAAAATTATATATAAAGGCTCTGATTAACAAGGGGGATTGAGAACAAGCATTAATTGTGGATATTGTTCATTGTGAGAAGGGTAACGGTAAAGAAGAAGTGCGCAGTTGGAGCGCATGTGAAGCGGAGTTGAGACGAGTTCAAAACGAATTGGAGATGGGTTCAGATGTAGTGAGAAACGAATTGATGAAACTATTGAGAAGATAAAATCGATTTTGATCATGAGAAAATAAAAGCGATTATGATTAAGATCATGAGCATGAAGTTATAGTTTGGATATGAAAAGGAACGAAAAGAATTTTAAGAATTAAATGTAATTTTAAATACAGCGGTTTGAGAATGATTACTACATGATAACATGAGAATTTCAGTTTGTCAATTATTATCACATTGAGAGAGTTTTTAACTTCTAAACTAATTTGTTTATCTTGCTAATGAAGTTCATTATTAACTGATGTTACGCACTTTCATAATCTTAATCTTGCCTACCGGCGGGCAAGATCATGAGAAAATAGAAGCGATTATGGTTATGATCATGATTATGAGAGAATAAAAGCGATTATGATTAAGATTATGATTAAGACTATGAGCAAGATTATGAGCAAATAAACTAAGCGATGAGAATGAATATAAACGAGCAGAAAAAACTTGCCGCAGAAAAAGCTGTCGAAGAAATCGAATCGGGAATGATAATTGGTTTAGGAACGGGCAGCACTGTTCAATTCGCACTTGAAAAGATTTCCGAGAAGCTGAAAAGCGGTGAATTTAAAAACATATACGGCATTCCAAGCTCTTTAAATACGGAAAAAGAAGCGAAGCGTCTGAACATACCGATTATCACTTTGGACGAAGCGTTGGAAAAACGTGAAACGGCAATCAGAAATCAGAAATCAGAAATCAGAAATCAGAAATCAGAATCAAATGCCCAGAAGAATTCTCAATTCCTCGCCTCGCAAGACGCTAGTCGAACCTGCCTCGCCTTCAGCGACGCAAGGCGGGGCGGGTCAATTAGCAATTCCTCGCCTCGATTCGACTTGTCTCATCAAGTCGAAGCGGGTCAATTACCAATTGATCTTACGATTGATGGTGCCGATGAATTTGCCGTAGGCAATCATGACCCAGATTTATCTGGAGAAGGATCAACAAGAATTAACCTTATAAAAGGCGGCGGGGGCGCGTTACTCAAAGAAAAAATTTTGGCTCAGGCAAGCAAGCGATTAATCATCATTACCGACGAATCCAAAAGTTCAAAATATCTTGGCGAGAAATGGCCGGTTCCGGTCGAGGTTGTTCAAATGGCTTTTTCTGTTGAAAAGAAATTTTTAGAAGGACTGGGGGCTACTGCCAAAGTTCGAAAAACTTCCGAGGGAAATTATTATATCACCGATGAAGGAAATTTTATTATCGATGCCAATTTCGGAATTATGAAAGATGTAAAAAAAATAGCGGAACTATTAAACAATCGTGCGGGTATTGTTGAACACGGAATATTTATTGGCATGGCAGATAAAGTCATTTGCGCTTTAAGTAACGGCAGTATTGAGGAGATTATAAATTCGACGTTATGAAATGATAAATTATAAATTGGCAATTATAAAATAAATTTATTTGCAACAATTATTCCTTTCAATTAGGTTTAAATATGATTTCAAACGAAGATAAATATCGATTACTTGAGATTGCCCAAAAATATAATGTATCCAAAGTATACCTTTTTGGTTCAAACCTCGAGTCTGAGAGAGAACATAATGATATTGATTTGGCAGTCGAAGGTATCCCCGATTCATTGTTCTTTAAGTTTTATAGCGAATTAATTTTTTCTCTTTCAAAACCTGTTGATTTAGTAGACCTCAAGAAGAAATCTTTATTAAATACCATGGTCAAATCCGAAGGTATTCTTCTTTATGGTTATATAAATTTTCTTGCTCTTGCTCAAACAAAAGCGATTATGATTAAGATCATAGGCAAGAGTAGGATTTCATCTTTCTTTTTGCGTAACGTAAGTGAATAATTGCTTTTTGCTCATCCTTCTACAACAGATTTTTTCTTTAAAAAGATATTGACAAGTGTTGTTTGAATTCCTATTTTGTTGATGTCCTTGGTAAGGACATGATAAAAAATATAGTGAATTTGCTCAAATTATCGTTGGTGTGTGTGAAGAAATCTGAAGAAGATTTATACGTTTTTTATTTT
>JAJYMU010000013.1 GCA_021786655.1 Bacteroidota bacterium | reverse complement strand
TCTGGCAAAAAGAAGTTGAAGAGAGATACAAACAAATAACGAGCGGAAGTGCAAAATTAAAAAATGCCGAACTTGTTATTCGTGAAGCGAAATCAAAATATAAATGACGCGAATTGATTTTCACGAATTAGCTGAAAAAGAACTTTTGGATTCCCGTGATTATTATGATGATCTTGTATTCGGACTGGGGAATAAATTTGTTTTTGAAATTGAACATATAACAAATAGAATCAGAGAAAATCCCTCATCATTTCCATTCTGTTTTAATAACTACAGAAAAGCGCTGTTAAGAAAATTTCCTTATGCAATAATTTTCAAATATGATGATTCGAAAATTTTTATTCTCGCCGTAGCTCGTCAAAAAAGAAGACTAGAATACTTTGTGAATAGACTCGACTAGGCAAATCAAAAAGACCCGATTTCGTTTTGAAGTCGGGTCTCTCTTTTTATGAACTTTACTGCTGCGTTTTTCGTTTTACCAGAAAAAGAAAGGTAAGCCATGGAAAGGATTAAGATTTTTTCAACTCTAACCTTTTTGTTTTTAATTACTCTCAGCTTAACAAACTTTGCGAAAAATCTTGAAGGAAATAAAATGGGCGACAACATAAGCGACTTAGTTGTAAAAGATATGGATGGGAAAGACGTGAAGCTTTCCGATTATAAAGGCAAGGTTCTTTTGATTGTGAACGTTGCAAGTAAATGCGGATACACTCCTCAGTACAAAGGTTTGGAAGCTATTTACAAAAAGTATAAAGACAAAGGTTTTGAAATTTTGGCTTTCCCGTGCAACGATTTCGGAAAGCAGGAACCGGGAACAAACCAAGAGATAAAAGAATTCTGCAGCTCAAAATATTTTGTAACATTCAAACTGTTTGATAAGATTAAAGTGCTGGGTGATGAAAGGTCTCCGCTCTATGCGCGGCTTAGCAACAATCCAGCTACGGAAGACAGAGACATTAAATGGAACTTCGAAAAGTTTTTGATTGATAAAAGCGGAAATATTGTTGCGCGGTTTAGAAGCAAAGTAACACCGGAAAGCGACGAGTTAACTAAAGCGATCGAAAAAGAGTTGGCAAAATAATTTTAGTCTTCGGGATCGTACCAAGTGCGATCCCGAATTTGAATCATCATTCCTCAGAAACTTCAATTTTAGCATTCTCAATTTTCTTCAAAGGCGGGCGTTCAAACATTACGGTCATTTCTTTGTAATGCTTGGTAAGATCGCCATGCAACTGATCCCATGTGAAGCGCCAATTCCAATTACCGCCAAGTGAGCCAGGCAAATTCATTCTTGCTTCGTTACCAAGATTTAGAATATCCTGCATCGGTATAACGACAATATTTGCAACCGACGCATAAGCGGTACGGATCAGTTCATTGGTCATGTTATCGCCGTAGTAGTTAAGATACTTTTGCGCCCACTCGTAAATGCCCGAGTTTTTCTTCCGTTCCGATTCAATAAATCCGTGCGTCGTTTCATTATCATGCGAACCCGTGTGTGCAACACAATTCTGTACATGATTGTGCGGCAAGAATTTTTTGTCGCCGTCAGTTCCTAATCCAAACTGCAGAATTTTTATTCCCGGGAAATTAAATTTGTCGCGCAGTTCAACAACCGAATCGGTAATAACGCCAAGGTCTTCGGCAATGATCGGCAGATCGCCCAAAGCTTTTTTAATTGAGTTAAATAATTTTTCTCCCGGAGCTTTTACCCAGCGTCCGTTGATTGCAGTCGTGGCGTCGCCGGGAATTTCCCAGTAAGCATCGAAACCGCGGAAGTGATCGATACGAATTAGGTCAACCATACCGAGCAGTTTCGAAATTCTTTGCCGCCACCAATGGAAATCATCTTTCTCCATTACTTTCCATTTATAAAGCGGGTTTCCCCAAAGTTGTCCGGTAGCGCTGAAATAATCCGGCGGAACACCGGCAACAAATTCCAACGTTCCGTCTTCACGAACCGTAAATTGTTCTTTGTTAGCCCAAAGGTCGGCGCTGTCGTACGCAATAAAAATTGGCAGATCACCGATGATTTTTATTTTCTTGCTGTGAGCGTATTCTCGAACATTTGTCCACTGCTTGTTAAAAACAAATTGAAGAAATTTCTGAAATTCAATTTCATCCTTTAATTTTTTCTTCCATTCGGAATTTTTTTTTCTGAACGCAATCGAAGGATCCCACTGCGTCCATTGGACTCCTCCGTGGTATTGTTTTGCTGCCATGAAGAGCGAGTAATCATCCAGCCAGTAATTGTTAGCTTTGCAAAAATCACCACACTCTTCTTCAATATTTTTATCCAGCTTCTTAAAATGTTTAAACGCTTTATGCAACAGTTCGTATTTGTATTCGATAGCGGGACCAAAATCTATGTGATGTTTATTCCAATGCGGTACTTCATGAATTTCCTTTTCAGTTAGCAATCCATCTTTATGTAATTCTTCAGGACTGATAAGCAGCGGATTCCCGGCAAAAGCTGAAAAGCACTGATATGGCGAATCCCCGTATCCAGTTGGGCCTAGTGGAAAAACTTGCCAAAGGGTCTGACCTGCGTCATGCATCCAATCTATGAAATGATAGGCACTCTGACCTAAGTCTCCAATTCCGAATTTACCCGGCAATGAAGTGGGGTGTAGTAAAACTCCTGCAGAACGTTCAATTTTCATTAATTCCTCAACGAAATGTGATTTAAATCCTACTAATAAAATTAAATAAAAAAACAATATTTTCTTGAAAGTTTTATTCGTTATATTAGTTTTGAATCCAGGTTAAACAATTGCATAATTTTTTGATTAAGCGTTCAACTGATTGCTTAAAAAAATAATTTTACTTATGTTGTTTTCAGCTTCGACAAAATGTGTATTCCGTTCCTCAAAAAAAATATTGATATCATTTTAATTCATAGAAAGTTTTTCTACAACTGTTAAAAGATTGGAGATTTAGATGAAGATAAATCGTCTGTTTACTACAGCCGGGAAAGATCCGCTTGAATCAATTGAGTTCGTAAAAAGAGTATCGGAAATTAAAAATCCCGATGGCTCAATAGTGTTCAGGATGGAAGATGTTGTCATACCAAAAGATTGGTCTCAAGTAGCAACCGACGTTCTTGCGCAAAAATATTTTCGTAAGGCGGGTGTACCCAAACTGCTTCGGAAAAACAAAGAAGAAGGAATTCCGAAATGGTTGCAATCATCTGTTGCAGATGCAAAAACCCTTGAGGAACTTCCGGAGAAAGATAGATTCGGATCCGAAACAGACGCACGACAGGTTTTCCATCGTCTCGCCGGGACGTGGACTTATTGGGGATGGAAAGCGAAGTACTTCGATTCTGAAGAAGATGCAAAAGCATTTTACGACGAACATCTATATATGTTGGCAAATCAATTTGCCGCACCGAACTCTCCGCAATGGTTTAACACGGGATTGAACTGGGCTTACGGAATTAACGGACCTGCTCAAGGTCACTACTACGTTGATTATCAAAGCGGGCAGCTGACTACTTCGGAAGATGCTTATACTCATCCGCAGCCGCACGCGTGTTTCATTCAATCTATCAGTGACGATCTTGTTAACGAAGGCGGCATAATGGATTTGTGGGTTCGTGAAGCCCGTCTTTTTAAATATGGTTCAGGAACCGGAACAAACTTTTCAGACATTCGCGGAATCAACGAACCGTTGAGCGGCGGAGGAAAATCGTCCGGTTTGATGTCTTTCCTGAAAATTGGAGATCGCGCTGCCGGCGCAATTAAATCCGGCGGCACTACACGACGTGCAGCAAAAATGGTAACTCTCGATATAGATCATCCGGACATAGATGAATTTATTAATTGGAAAGTTATTGAAGAACAAAAAGTTGCGGCGCTTGTTACCGGTTCTAAAATTTTGAATCAGCATCTTAACAATATTATTAAAGCGTGTTATGATGAACATCCGGAAAACGATCGCTTCAACAAAAAGACAAATCTCCGTTTGCGAAAAGCAATTATCGAAGCTAGGAAAGTAAACGTTCCGGAAAATTATATTGATAGAGTAATCAAACTTGCGAAGCTCGGGTTCAGATCTATCGAAATTCCTATATACGATACAGACTGGAATTCCGAAGCTTACACTACCGTTGCAGGACAGAATTCCAACAATTCTGTACGCGTGACAAATGAATTTATGCAGGCAGTATTGAATGACGATAATTGGAATTTGTATTGGCGCGTAGAAAAGAAAAGAGCCGAAAAAGACAATCGAGCGCCGAAACCTTACAAGGTAATTCCGGCAAAAAATCTTTGGGATGATATAAGTTATGCCGCATGGGCTAGTGCCGATCCCGGTTTGCAATTCGATACTACAATTAATGAGTGGCACACGTGTCCAGCGAATGGAAGAATTCGCGCTTCAAACCCTTGCAGTGAATACATGTTCTTGGATGATACTGCGTGTAATCTTGCATCGTTAAATCTAGTTCGTTTCTATAACGACGATGAAGAAAAATTCAACGTCGATGCTTTCCGTCATGCAACAAGATTATGGACTATTGTTCTTGAGATAAGCGTGTTGATGGCGCAGTATCCCAGCAAAGAGATTGCACAGAAAAGTTATGAGTTTAGAACGCTCGGTCTGGGTTATGCAAATCTTGGTTCATTACTTATGCAGCAGGGAATTTCTTACGACAGCAAAGAAGCGTATGCAATTTGCGGCGCTATCACTGCAATTATGCATATGAAGTCGTACGCAACTTCGGCGGAAATGGCAAAAGAACTTGGGACTTTTCCGCAGTACAAAGAAAATGCTGAAAGCATGTTGCGCGTTATTCGAAATCACCGTAGAGCAGCTTACAATGTTCCCAAAGAAGAATACGAAGGGCTTTCAACATTGCCTGTAGGAATAAGCCCGGAATTCTGTCCGTCTGATTTATTGAAAGCAGCTAAGGAAGATGCCGATCTTGCATTGGATTTGGGATCTCAATTCGGTTTTAGAAATGCTCAAGTTACTGTTATTGCACCGACAGGAACAATTGGACTTGTGATGGATTGCGACACGACAGGAATAGAACCAGACTTTGCATTGGTTAAGTTTAAGAAACTAGCAGGCGGCGGTTACTTCAAAATCATAAATCAATCAATTCCGCCGGCGCTGAAGAAATTAGGATACAATCAAGATCAGAGTAATGAGATTGTGAAATATGCGAAGGGATCCGGAACATTAACCGGATGCCCGTATGTCAATCACGAATCATTGCGCGCCCGCGGATTTACCGATGAAGTTCTGAACAGGCTTGAAACAATTCTTCCTTCTGTATTTGAACTTAGCTTTGCGTTCAACAAATTCACTTTGGGAGAAAAATTCCTAAAGCACAATCTTAATTTTACTGGTGAGCAGATTAACGATTTCAATTTCGACGTACTCACAGAACTTGGTTTTACAAAAGAAGAAATTGCTTCTGCCAATGATTACGTATGCGGAACTATGACGGTGGAAGGCGCACCATTCTTAAAACATGAACATTATCCCGTTTTCGATTGTGCCAACAAATGCGGCAAGAAGGGAACACGTTTCATTAAATCAGATGCGCATATTTATATGATGTCTGCTGCTCAACCGTTTATTTCCGGTGCCATTTCTAAAACTATTAATTTGCCGAACAACGCTACGATTGACGACATCAAATATGCTTATCTCCAATCATGGAAACTCGGATGCAAAGCCAATGCGCTTTACAGAGACGGATCGAAACTTTCTCAACCGCTGAATACGATGACCGAGGAAGAA
>JAJYMU010000367.1 GCA_021786655.1 Bacteroidota bacterium | reverse complement strand
TTTCATGACCAAATAATTCACTTTCAAAAATTTCTTTGCTTAAGATTGCACAACCAACTTTTATTATCGGCTTATCCTTTCTCAAACTGTTATAATGGATAATGTTTGTTAACAGTTCTTTCCCCGTCCCGGTCTCACCGGTTACTAAAACAGTAGTAGAAGTTGGAGCTACAGTTTTAACTTGTTCAAAGACATCTCTTAGCCCCGCACTGTTTCCTATTGCCGAAGAGAAATCGAATTTAGACTGAAGTTGAGAAGTTATTTCTTGATAATTCTCTTTTACTATTTTTATCTCTTCAATTCTGGCAAGTTTGAGTAATATTTCTTCCTTTTGGAACGGCTTTGTAAGATAATCATAAGCGCCTAATTTGACAGTATCAACGGCAGATGAAATGGAACCATAAGCTGTCATAACAATCACAATAATATCAGAATTCGTTTGCTTTATTTTTTTTAACAGTTCTATACCGTCCATATCCGGCATTTTAATATCGGTGATCACAACATCCACATCAACTTTGTTAATATCGGCAAGAGCGCTTATCGCATCGGGAAAATCATACACAAAATAGCCGGCATCTTTCAAATCATCGGTTAAAGAAACCCGAAGAATTTCTTCATCGTCTATAACGAAAATTCTTAATGTTTTCATTTTTTCGTTTCATCCTTTGGTAAAATTATTGTGAAGAGTGTACCTTTATTGTATTCACTTTGAACTTTCAGTTCGCCATTGTGTTGTTGGATAATATTATAACTGATTGAAAGGCCCAATCCCGTTCCTTTACCTGTTTCCTTTGTGGTGAAGAACGGGTCAAAAATTTTATCAATCTTATCAGTTTCTATTCCTATACCAGAATCTTCAATGTTTAAAATAACATGACTTTTATTTGCAGAACAAGTGAATGAAATTCTTCTTGGAGAATCCGGGTTTAGAGAAACTTTTTGATTAATTGCATCTATGCTGTTAAGCATAATATTCAATAGAACTTGTCCCAAGTGATTTTGACTTCCTCTAACCAAATATCTTCGGTTAACATTATTTTCAATAATAATTCTCGCTTGCTCTAATTGATATCCGGTTAATAGAAGAGCATTTTCAATGACCGATGAAAGATCAACCGTCTCTAAATTAATTTCTTCTTTACGGGCAAAGTTCAGAAGATTAGTAATAATATTTTCCACCCTGTTAGCCGCATCATTCATAAGCTTAACATATTTTTTAGTTTGTTCAAGATTCTCAGGGTCTTCGGAAATTCTCCGAATGCAGTTCTGTAATCCCGCGATAGGATTATTGACTTCGTGAGCAAACCCGGCTACCAACGTGCCTATAGATGCCAATTTCTCTGATTGAAGCAAAGACAATTGTGTGGCTCGTAGCTCTTCATAAGTATTTTCCAATCGTTCGATCATATCGTTAAATTTTCTTGCTAATAAGTCAATTTCATCTTCCGCTCTAAATAAATGTCCCCACATGCCCAGCATTTTGTTCCTGATATTAATTCTAAATTTCTTGTTGCTTTGAAATGTAGTTAGATCAATTTTATCCGCTGTGTTCGAAATAATTTTTATCGGATTTGTAATTATATAAGAAAAAACAAAAGCTCCGAATATTCCTGCAATCAAAAAAACAAGCACCATAAAAATGAAATTAGATATAGTTTTATTAATAGCTACATTGATTTGGCTTTCTTCTATTCCAACACGCACTACCCCCAATGATTTATCCATTATTGGTACAGCGATATCTCTAATCATTACTTTCGCAGAATCTTTCAATTCAATAGTTTGAATACTAAAGTCGGCGCTACTTTCTATCGAATTTGCTTTTATCAATTGAAAAGGAACACTTTGGGGGAAGGAGTGAGCCAATACATTTTGTTTGCCTTCTAAAATAAATATATAGCTGATTGCGGGGTCAATACTCTTAGTCTCATTAACAAGATTTTGTAAAGTTATTAAATCATCATATAACAGTGGTTCAACTGCTTGTGTGGCTATACTTTGCGCTATAAACTTTTCACGCTTACCTAGTTCTTCTTCCATAGAGGAAGATAAACTTTCCCAGATTAGAAGCGCATTAATGGAACCGAAAATAAGAACAATAGCAATTATTGAAAGGGAGAATTTCCAAAAGAGAGGTAGTATAATTCTTTTCATTTTTGAATCTTATCTCGATACTTACGAACAGTTAGATAATCTTTTTTATTTCCATAAACGTACTTCTCAATTGATAGTTTGTTTAATATCTCCCTCCCTGTAGAATCATTATGCATATCTAAAAAAACTTTTTGAATTTTTTCCTTCAAAATAGGATCCCAATTTTTCTGAATGACAACCGGTGGGGCTCCAAAATATTCAGATTTTTCTATTATTCTAATATTCTTAACTCTTTCCGGATTAGCTTTTTTAAGGTATTCGTAAATAAGTCCGTCAACAGTAGCGCCATCTACACTCCCTTTTTCTACCAGCTGAATCGAATTATCGTGAGCATACGTAAAGATTGTTTTTGAAAAGAAATGTTTCACTGTTTCTCCCAAATCATACAACCTTTTTAAGGCGTATAAATAGCCTGTATGAGAGAGAGGATCTGTAAATGCAAATGATTTCCCTTTTAGATCTTCAATTTTTGTTATTCCGGAACCTTTTGGGGTTATAATGTACGCCTGATATAATGACTTACCATTAATTACCGGTACAACCAGTATGTCAACTTTATTTCTAACTGCAGGATCAACATAGGCGCCTGAACATATAAAAGCGAAATCAACCTGCCCATTTTCTAACAACAAGTTTACTTCGTTATATGTCTTTCTTTGGGTAAACTCTATCCGTGTGCCTATTTTTTCGGAAATGTATTTGATCAGATACTTGTAATAAGCAAAGGTTTCTTTAGGTGATGTCATTGCACTGATAGCTATTTTTAATCTTTTCAAACTGTCTGGATGGTTATTAACAGTTTCCTCTGCAGAGTTGGGTTTCGCTAAATTAATATCAATAGTTTTAATTTCTCTCTGTTTTTCTCTTTGACATCCAACAAAAAAGAGTGTTAAGAATAAAACAATCTCTAAAATATTTCTTCTCAAATTAACCTCTTATTTTTAATCCGCCTTCGGTGGACAAGGGGTAAATTCCCCGCCTGCCAAACCCCGACAAGCCGGTGGCGGGCAGGTTGAGGCGAATAAAATAAATTTGTTTCAAGATACCCCGCTCTGCTGCAGCAGATTGCGGCGGTGTAGTTCATTTAATTATTTGATTAGTTGGAGTCCGGTCTATCAGAATAAAAATGATCTCTCCTATAGATAGCAAAAATCATTTGCTTTCTTCCCAAAAAACTACATGGAAAATAAAAGAAAATAATCAAATAACCACGGCAACTATTGAAAATAAAAGCAACTAAAACAGAGACGAGCAATTCAGACGCGCGGTTCGGGAGATATTTTAGAAACGGCGCTAAAAACAGAGGGAGATAAATTTTTGTACTTTTAAAATGCGTGATTTGTTGTCAGTACACAAATTTCACATCGAACAAATCTTCGATTATTCCGTGATAGAACAACAGTCTGATCAATTCATTTAATGCTTCGGTTTCATTGCTTGTCATTTGATAATAAAGTGAATCAAGGTTTTCTTTGATGAATGATTTTGCTTTATCCGGCAAATTCAGAATTGGAAGTATCGTGTCGATTTTATCTTCGATTGTTTCGTCAATCTGACCGATCAATTCGTGAAATGTATTCAATGAATTTTGATCTGGGGAAACGAAGACAAAATTTACGTATGGGAAATCCAGCATGTCGGAAACCTCATCGGAAAAGCTAATCCCTTTTTTGAAATCCCAAGACGAATAATTTTCATCACCAACTACAAGATAATCTTTCCCTTTAGTTGGAGCGTTGCCGGTATCAAGTGTGATTTCTGCCTGCGAAGAAAACCGTTCCGAAAAAAGTATCTTGGTTAAAATTATATCGTTCAGCGAAACGTCACCGCGAAGAGTGATTTTTTCAAATCTTCTTTCGTTTTCGTGAAAATAAAAGAATGAGTTCGACAGCATCCCGTCGAATGAAACGGCATACTTGCTTGATACAAACAGATTTCTGTGATTGATCAGGTCGAGAGAAGGAATTAACCCGATTGCGGAAGTATTGTACTCAAGTTCTTTCCCTATCAAAGAAGCTTCAACGAAAAAAAGTTCTAACTCATTTTTGTTTATAGCTTCGGCAAGTACCGATGTAAAAAAATTTTTAGGTGTAATAAGTTTCATGTTTTAGCCGGAGGAATATTATCCTTGTTTGGAATACGCTGCAATATGAAAATAAAAAACCCCGAAAGACCTTCCTCAACTTGAAAAAGGCGGGATCGGGGTTAATTCAATTCAGAAAAAAAATTATTGAATGTTCTTGTCTTTAATGCGAGCGGCTTTGCCGGAAAGTTTTCGCAAGTAGAATAGTTTTGCTCTTCTTACTTTACCTTCTCTAACGATTTCCACTTTGGCAAGCTTGGGGGAACTGTAAGAAAAGATTCTTTCAACGCCGACACCGCTTGCAATTTTCCTAACAGTGAAAGTTTTATCTAATCCCGCGCCTCTGATGTTTATAACATCGCCTTCGTACGGCTGGATTCTCTCTTTATCGCCTTCAATAACTCTCACGTGAACACGAATGTGATCACCGGTCTTAAACGCGGGAAAATCCGTACGCATCAAATCGTTTGTCAGTTCTTGTACTTTGTCCATCACTTACTCCATATTATTTATTTTTTTCCAATTCTCGGTTAAAATTTTTGATTGTTCTTCTTTCCATTCTTTTATTTTTTTTTCATTGCCCGATAACAGTATTTCCGGAACTTTCATGCCTTGGAAATCAGCCGGCCTTGTATAATACGGCGCTTCAATTATGTCGCCGTCCATCAAGGAATCGTTCAGCGCAGATTCGCTGTCGTTTAGAACTCCAGGGATCAGACGGACCACCGAATCGATGATCATCATTGCTACTATTTCTCCACCTGTTAAAACAAAATTCCCAATCGATATTTCATCGGTAGCAAATTTTTGACGCACTCGGTCGTCAACGCCTTTGTAGTGCCCAGCTACTATCATCAGGTTCTCGGCGAGCGAAAATTTGTTAGACATTTTCTGATTATAAATTTTTCCGCCGGGAGTTGGAAAAATAATATGATCGTATCTACGTTCGCTAAGAAGTTTTTCAATGCATTCAAAGAACGGTTCAGGCTTCAAGAGCATTCCCGGTCCGCCGCCAAAGGGCTTATCGTCAATCTGTTTATGCTTATCATGAGCATAATCACGCAGATTATGCACAACAATTTCAACTTTGTTTCGATCTTGCGCTCTCTTGATAATGCTCGTGTTAAGCGGGCTAGAGAGCGAGTCGGGAACAGCAGAAATTATATCAATTCTCATCATCGTAAAGTAAATCGCAACCGGAAACTAATTTCAAACTTTTTTCGTCCGCGTCAAAACTTTCAATATAGTTTTCAACTGCCGGGACTAAAATTCTTTTCTTGTTTTGATCAATCACCACAAAAACATCATTGGCAGGCAAAACCAAAACATCCTCAACAACACCAATCAGTTTCGATTCCTTATATACCTTACTGCCGATTACATCATGAATGAAAAAAACATTCTCGGAAAGTTTAACGACGTCTTTTTTTTCGACGTAAACTTTCTGCCCAACAAAAAACTGAACGTCTTCGCTTGAATCGAACCCTTTGAATTTAATAACAAAGGATCCGTTCAATTCCTTAACATCTTCCAC
>JAJYMU010000240.1 GCA_021786655.1 Bacteroidota bacterium | reverse complement strand
TGTGCGTCCAGTTGAGAGACATCCGAGATAAGAAAGTAACCGGCGGTTCCGATAGCCATTAAAATATCCGGTTGAATCTCCGCCCCCAATCCAAGAGTGTAAACATACCTGTTGGAAACCGCATTCAGCGCTTCCGCCAGAGTGTGAGAACTTTGCGTATCGTGTCCATCTGAAATAATGATCATGGAACCTTGAACAATTTTGTTGGACGTGTATGTATCAGCCCAAAGCGATGAACCTTTAATTGCCGCACCGTAAAAATCAGTCGAAGAAACCCCAAGCTGGTATCTGTTTAGTGCCGCAAGAAGCGTGTCCTTGTTGTCGGTAAAATCACGAAGCATTTCAACTTTTTCAGAGAACTGGTAAACGGCAACTTCTTGGTTCGGCAAAATATTCTTAACAAAATTTGAAGCAGCAATTCTAATTTGGTTGATCTCAGCGTTAAGACTCGTGCTGTTGTCCAGCATCAGAACGGTTCTGATCTTGTATGGAACTTGTGTTCGTTTCTTGATGGATAATTTTGCTTCGGAAACAGATAACGGCGCACCATCTTCGTAAACATCAAAATAAGTTGAGTCAAGATTTGTTACGCCGCGATTGGTCATGTCAACGACTTGAAACATTGCGTTAACTGTATTCGGCAGTTTCGTCGAAAGAGAATCCAGATACATTACATATCCGCTTACGCTCGGATTTACACTCTGCGTGGTTGTAAACGACCAAACCGGTCCCGCTTTTTTAGTGCCGTCGGCGTAATTCACAAAGACCTGCCAGTAGTAAGTTGTACCATAAGATAAGTTTGAGACGATGTAAGATTTTGTAACGTTGTTCAAGTTGATCAATCTCTGCGGAGGATTTTGCGTATCTAAGTAAACGTCGAACGAAACTGCACTATCGCACTGCCAGCTTAAACCCACGGCAAGCGGCAAATCGTTTGTACTATTACTTGGCTGAGGTGTGTTTGGAATTGTTTTATCAGTAACAACAGTTGGCTGAGTTGGGGCGGTTTTATTGAACGAACAGCCGGTAATTGCAAGAATCACAAGTAAACTCACTATACCAAGCCGCTTGTTAAGTTGCACCATCAACAGTTATTCTTTTGTTAGTTCAGTGCAAATATAACCATAAAAATCAATTTTGTAAGCGCACACCTTCGGCGCGGATATTTTTGATTCTGTTTTTTATTGAAGGATGACTGTAGAAGAACCATTCAACGAGCGGGTGCGGTTCCCTATCGCCAAGGTTTTGATCGGTTAGTTTCTCAAGCGTGTTTACAAACTCTTCCGGCTTCTTTGTTGAAACTACCGCATACTGATCGGCTTCATACTCAAACTTTCGAGAGATAAAATTTGACAGCGGCTTTTGAATCAATCCTATCAACGACGCCCAAATTACCAGGACCGGAAAAGAAGCGATCTGTGTAATTCCATTGAAGCCGAACCATTTTAATGTGATGCTGTGAAGATGCGCCATCAAGAAAAAGATTAGAAAGCTCGAGAACGTTCCAATGAAAAGATTTTTGATGATGTGTTTCTTTTTGTAATGACCGAGTTCGTGCGCGATCACGGTTTCAATTTCGTCCTCGGAATAACTTTCAAGCAATGTATCGCCGAGCAGAATGCGTTTCGTTTTACCAAGTCCGGTGAATGCCGCATTCGCTTTCTTCGTGTTCTTGCTCATGTTGAATTTGAAAACATTGCTCACCTTCAAATTAGCATTTGCAAAAAGTAAAACGATTTTCTCTTTGAGGGATTCGTTTTCTAACGGAGTTACTTTGTAAAACAACGGAAGAATTAATATCGGAACAATTTGAGCGAGCACTACTGAGAAGACAAACAAAATAGTTCCGAACGGAAGCCACCAAAGTATTCCGAATTCCCTTATCACAAAAAAGAATGCCGCAAGGATCGGGACGCCGATGACAATTCCGACTAATGCGCCTTTCGCTCCTTCCCATATCCACTTGCCAAATGTTTGGTTGGAAAGATTGTATTTGTGTTCCAAGAAGTAATCCGTGTAATAATTAAACGGGGAAAACAGAACGGCGGAAACTATACCAAGTATTATCACAAACGCGCCGAGAACCAAATAATCATTTTCAACAAATCTGCGGATAAGATTTTCCAGCTTGGCGCTGTAACCGAGCCACACAAAAAGTACGAGCAGAACAAACGAGATCACGGCTTCGGTAATGCCGATTGCTAATTTTATGTTGTTATATTTTTTCGCTTCTGATTTCATGACAATAAAAAACTGCTTCAAAAGTAATTTACAAAAGAATATCAGCGTAAATCCATTAAATCAGTTTGACCAGCGTTCTATTCTTAAAATAAGAAATTACTTTGAAGCAGTTTCAATTTATAATTTTTGACTGTTCAAAAAAATCATGTGCCGATAAAATTCATAACGTGAGTCACGTTTACTTTTTCGATCTTGCCGTTCAAGTACGGGCACTGGTCTTTCGAACCTTTTTGCATATTGTTGTGATAAGGGCATGCACTGCCGTTCAATTTCCCTTGATGTTCAGTATAAGGGCAAACATTGGCGCCATGTTCTTGCTGAATTTGATTTAAGTAAGGACAGTTTGATTTGCCATTAAACTTCGGTGATGAATCATTTGCTTCGCTGCCAATAAAGACAAAACTGAAAACGGTAACAATCGCAAATACATATAGCTTTTTCATTTCTACCCTTTCGTCTGACTAAAATAAGAACAGAATAAAAAGCCGAATGGTTCACTAGACTATAGTAATTCCGCAGTATTAGATTTGCCCGATTGAATTCCGTTCGATCCAGCCGACTTTGCCGTCAACAAGACGAATTTTATCCCAATCGCTAACGTGATCTTCGATTGTGAACTTGATTCCTTCGTGAATCACGAACGCATCGCTGCTTTTAGAATCGGGAGAAGCCTTAACGGAATAACTCGGCGAAAGAAGAATGCCGTAGTCCGTGGATGCTTCGCGATTGATTCGTGAAAAAAGCATGACGCTGAGAAGAATTAATATGGCAAGAGAAAGAGAGCCGCTCATAAATGCAAACCGCTGCAGTTGGACTTTTCTAATCAAGAGATAAACGGCAATGCTCGCAATTAGAATTAGATAAAACAGAATTACCATCACGGACCAACCGGTGATTGTCAGCGAAGTAACGATTCCTTCCCACCATGAAATGATAAACAGTTTCGGCAGTTCGGAAATTTTATCAACGGTTCTGGAATTGGCGATGCGCAAATTGTAAATCAAGTCGTCATCGTTCGGATCGAGTTTCAAACCTTTTTCGTAATTGAAAATTGCATAACCGAGTTTTCCGGTTCTGAAATAAGAGTTGCCAAGATTGAAATAGAGCGGACCGCTTTCATAACCTTGAGAAAGAATTTTTTGGAATGATTGAATCGCGTTTTCGTATTGCCCTTCTTGATACAACTTGTTTGCATCCAGCATCAGTTGATCCGGCGATTGAGCGAATGACCTTCCTGTAAGAGAGAATAGAATCATCATCGTAAACATCATCACAAAATTCTTTTTCATCGTTTCTTCCTTGTATCAATCGACGAATCAAGTTCCACAATCACTTTTACAGCTTCATCGTAAATTTCTTGGGCAGATGCCGACGTTTCGCCTTGCGGCGCAAAGCGAACGTACTCGCACTTTTCGGCGATGCGTTTAACACGATCAATCAAATCTTGATTAACATTTTTAAAAGTTAATTCGTTAACAGCGCCTTCAAGCGTGAATTCCGATTTTTGAATTGCAAGTTTGTCTTCAAGATATCCGAACAATGCAAACGACAGCTCGGAATAGAATTCAGAAATCTTTCCTCCATCCAAAGCCAGCTTGGAAAGTTTAAGTCTCTTCCTCGCCGCTTTTTCCGCCTTCTGATATTTTAGCAACTGTACATTACCGTATAATTTATCTTGCCGCTTCTTAAAACTAACAGCTCCGAACAATCCTAAAAACGGAACAACAACTGAAATCCAGAACCACGGTTTGATCAACGAAATTTCGTGACGTGGTTCAAGTTTGAAATCCGATGTTTTGATGTAGCGAATATCTTCACTGAGAAGTTTTACATCTTCTTTTGAAAAATTTTGTGAAGCAACGTTGTTGTCACCCACTCCCTGGCGGACATTTATTTTGAACGATTGAGTCTTCAGCGTAACATATTTTTTGCTCGAAGGATTGTAGTACGTAAACTCAACCGGAGGAATTTCTTTTTGACCCGGCGAACGGGGAACTATTAAATAGTCAACAATTTTTTGACCGGAGATAACGCTGCTGCGATTAACGTTGTCGATTATCTTCGGTTCATACTTATCGAATCCCGCCGGCAATTGCGGCTCCGGCACTTTTAGCAATTTGATATTTCCGTTTCCGCCGATTGTTAACCGAAGCGTAAGACTTTCGTTCGTTACAACATTTGTTTTATCGAGATCAGCTTTCAACGTAAAGTTTCCCACAGCGCCGGCGAACGAAGACGGCGCATTTGCAGGCAGTGGCTCAACTTCAACTTTTATTGTGTTCGACTTCGCATCAAAATTCACCGTTTGCGTTCTGCCGAAAAATGAGTCGTTGAAGAACTCGTCAAAAACATCGTTGCCGGTTTTTTTCTTTTTAACAATCACCGGTATGTTCAATTCGAAAGGCGTAACTGAAAGCGTTCCCGTCTTGGATGGGAATAGAGCTACTTGCTTGATTACAGCCATACGGTAGCGCTCACCTTTATACATTCCAATTTGAAAATTTATATTTTGAATCGGTCCAAGATCTTCAGCCCAGAATCCTTCGTACGACGGAAGTTTTGTTATTTGCGGCGAAGCAATATTTAACTTCGTGTACAACTTATACGTAACCGTAATTTGTTCGCCGAGCGCGGCTCTAGTTTTATTTGCTTCAGCCACAATGAAAACATTTTTTGCAAGTTCCTGCTGCGAGTATCCGCCGTTATTTTCTTTTTGCTGTTGTGGAGTTCCTTTTTCAACTTTAACGTTAAGCGTATTTGTGTTGTACGATTTGCCTCCGTATTCAACCGATGCAGAGCCAATTGAATAACCGCCAATGTTGGTCGGCTGCAGAATGTAGGAATAAGTTATCGAGCCGGAAACTTTACCGTTAATGATCTGCATGCTAGATGATTGGTTGGGACCGCTAAGAATTCTGAAACCGCCGAATGAAGGAGGTCTGAAATTGCTAAGCCCGTTTACGTCGCCGCCGTCAAAAGTAAAGTAAACTTGAAATTGATCGTATTGACCCACCGTTGTTTTATCAACCGTCGCAGAAAACTTTTGCGCGTATGCCGACGAGGATAGAAAAACGGTTGACACCGCGATGATTAAAAATATTTTCCGAAAATTATTCATTCTCATGTTCGTTTATAAAATTACTCACATCAAATTACAAATAACTTTTATTACTGTTCCAGCGTTTACCAATCTTTATCCGTTGCAATCGGTTTACCCTTCATCCTTCTCAACTTCTTCTGCAGATCAGCTTCGTTGTTTTTTAAAGCGTCCAGAATTCTTTGGGCTTCCTGCTTGGAGATTTGATTCTTCTGCTGCTGTTGTTGCTGGTTCTGCTTGTCTTTGTTCTTATCCTTTTGATCCTGGTTGTTCTGCTGATTCTGGTTCTGATTATTTTGTTTGTCCTTATTCTTGTCTTGATTTTTGTCGTTTTTGTTTTTCTGATTCTGTTGGTTCTGTTTCAGCAAATTCAATGCATAAGAAAGATTGTATTTCGTATCATCATCTTTCGGATTTAATTTCAACGATTTGGCATAAGCGCCGAGACTTTCTTTAACCTGCTTCGACTTTAACAAAGAGT
>JAJYMU010000122.1 GCA_021786655.1 Bacteroidota bacterium | reverse complement strand
AGAATATTGCAAACGCAGATAATGTAAGAACGGAAAACGGCGAGCCGTATCAGAGAAAATTTTTGAAGGTTGAAGCTGACAAAAACAACTTTGCAGCCAATCTATCTACCGAAGGACAGGTGCTTCAACTGAACGTTAGTGACGCAAACCATATGGAAAAATTGTCAGTCCCTGATGAAGTAAAAATCTCGACGGATTCCGGCAGCATTACGATGAATGAAGAAACTGATCAGAAAGCCGGAGACATTCTTTACATGCCCGATAATCCGAATGCCGATCAGAACGGATACGTTCAAATGTCGAATGTAAATGTGATTAACGAGATGGTTGATATGATTGCCGCTACAAGAAGTTACGAGGCAAATCTTCAGTCGCTCAACTCGGCAAAACAAATGGCAAAAGACTCTTTGGAGATATAGATGAAAGTTATTACCGACTCAATTGGCAATTATTCGCCGGCGTATTTCAAATCGAAAGCAAATGTGCAGAACAAACCGGAATCCGCAGAAGCTCAGAAGGTAATTTCAACCGATGAAAAAAAGTTCTTCGCAAATCTTTATCCGGCACAGCATGAAGACGTGATGAACTACCAGTTCTATAACGCCAAAGGAAAAGTTTCCGGAGTACTTGTAGGTTCAAACTTCGATAAGAGAGGATAAAATGAAAATAGAAGGATTCGGCGAACTAATACCTAACTCGATTCAACCGCAAAAAATTAAAGTGAACGGCGCCGATAATTTCGGCAGCATGTTAACCGGATTTATCAACGATGTAAATCAATCGCAGCTGGATTCGCAAAAAGCAGTCAAAGATTTTGTAAGCGGCAACGGAGTTGAATTGCACGATGTTATGATTGCCGGCGAAAAAGCAAAAACCAATCTCGAACTGCTGATGGAAATCAGAAACAAAGCAATAGACATGTTTAAAGAATTAACAAGAATGCCGGTCTAACGATGAACACAAATCCATTACAGACATTCCTAAACATTATTAATAAGCTTAACCCAAGACAAAAGCTGATGCTCGGAATCGGCGTATTGCTGACAGTTGTGTTTCTTGCATTCCTAATTATCGTTCTTAACGAACCGACATACACAACTTTGTACTCCGGACTTTCGCAGGAAGACGCTTCAAAAGTCATTGAGCATTTGACATCGCAAAAAGTTCCTTACAAGATTGAAGATAACGGTCAATCAATCAAAGTTCCGCGCGAGAAAGTTTATGAACTCCGGCTTACTCTAGCCGGCAAAGGCATTCCAAGTTCGGGAATAATTGGTTACGAAATTTTTGACAAGACAACCATGGGCATGTCGGAGTTCATGCAGAAATTAAATTATAAACGCGCGCTGGAAGGAGAACTCGCCCGAACTATTCAACAGCAGGACGGCGTTGTTGGGGTTCGTGTTCATATTGTTATTCCACAAAAAACAGTTTTTAAGGAAGAGGAAAAATCTCCTACGGCATCGGTAGTTCTGAAATTGAAAAATAATTCTATGCCGTCAAAAGAAAACATTCAGGCAATTGTGAATCTGCTCTGCGGCAGTGTTGAGGGACTTGAAGCCGCAAAGGTTTCCGTCATTGATACTAGGGGAAGAATTCTTAATAACGATAACGATGAAGGTCCGCTTGCGTATGCTTCGTCGAGACAATATGAAATAAAAAAATCGGTCGAGAATTATCTTGTTCAGAAAGCGCAAAGCATGCTGGATAATGTTCTCGGCTACGGCAATTCGATGATTCAGGTGAATGCAGATCTTAATTTTGATCAAGTTGAAAAAACAATGGAGCAGTATGACCCGGAATCTCAAGTTGCAATAAGCGAGCAATCGATTAAAGCCAACAACAGCGGGAGACAAAAGAATGATTCGACTTCCAATTCCAATGACAACACTCTAACGAATTATGAAGTGAGTAAGAGCATACAAAAGGTGGTTGAAGGAAGCGGAAACATAAAGAGACTGAGTGTTGCCGCGGTGATAAATGATATACCGAAAGAAATTAAGAAAGGCGAAAAGACGGAAACAGTTTATGACCCGCGTCCCGTCGATCAAATGAAAAAGCTGGAAGAGATTGTTCGAAACGCAATCGGTGTGGACGCTCAAAGGAACGACCAGTTCTCAATCGTTGATATTCCTTTCGAAGTTAAGCCGCTTGATAACGTTCAGGATGTCAGTACGTCGTCGGTTATCAATGATGCAAACGAATGGATAAATCTCGCGTTCATCGTTTTCGCAATTGTTGCATCAATGTTTGTTCTCAAGAGTTTGATGAAGCGGCTTAAGAACGAAAGAATTGTAATCGGAACAGTTAATACCGGAAGTTATCCTTCCCCGGCAGAAATTATGGCGCCGGCGGCTAGAACAAGCGAATCGAAAAACAATGTAGCTCAGATGCTTGCAACCAAAAAGAAAAAAATGATTTTGCCGGTTGGTGATATCGAAGATGAAATTTCCGATGAAGCAATGCTGAAAAAGAATCAGCAGGATAAAATTATTAATTACGTTACCAAGAACCCAATGGATGCCGCAAAACTAATTAACGCGTGGATGCATGAAGATGAGGTCTGACGACAAATTAGTGCACAAGAATCCCGCAGATGAAGTACCGGGATTGCAAAAAGCCGCAATGCTGATGGTTGCGCTCAATGTTGAAGCCGCGTCGTCCGTGCTCAAGTATCTCGAATCGGGCGATGTTGAAACTATCACTGCCGAAATTTCAAAGCTCAAAAACGTTCCTTCCAAAGTGATAGACGCCGTCATCGTAGATTTCTACAACATGGTGACTGCGCGCGAGTATGTTTTGGAAGGAGGTCTTGATTATGCGCAGGCTGTGCTTGAGAAGACATACGGACCTTCCAAAGCTATTGAGATGATAGATAAAATTAAGCGGCTTACAACTCTGAAAGGTTTCGATGTTCTTAAAAAAGCTGAACCGGCACAGTTGGTCAACTTCCTCAACAAAGAACATCCGCAGACAATGGCGTTGATTTTATCGCAACTGTCTCCGGATCAAACTGCAAATGCTCTTAAAGAATTGCCTGATGAACTCCGCGTGGACGTTGCAATTAGAATTGCAACGCTTGGAAAAATTGCACCTCAAACTTTGAAGCAGATCGAACATGTGGTAGATGAAATTGCCGGTTCATCCATGAGTCAATCCGTCGGAAAACTTGGCGGACCAAAATGTTTGGCAACAATTCTGAATAAAGCTAATGTCGGAATTGCAAAAGAGATTCTAACTAAGATTGAAAACATGGATGCTGAGACCGCATACGAAGTAAAACGGCTCATGTTCATCTTCGATGAGATAATAAACATCAACGACAAAGACATTCAAAAAATTCTTAGAGAAATAGATCGCAAAGATCTTGCGCTTTCTCTCAAAATTGCCGACGAAAATCTCAAAGAAAAGATTTTCAAAAACATGTCCGAACGCGCCGCAGATTTACTAAAGGAAGAATTGCAGTATATGGGAATGGTTAAACTGAAAGAAGTTGAAGCTGCACAGGCGAAAATCATTGATGTGATTAAATCGCTGGAAGAGCAAGGCGAGATCTCGCTCAACATGCGCGGCAGTCCGGAAGAGGTATATGTCTGATGTTATAAAAATTAATCCGAGATCAAAGAAAGCTGCAGTTAAGGTGGCTGGATTCAGCATACCTCAAACAGTTGACGAAACGGATTTGTTCAAAAGCCAGCTTGAAGAACATTACAAAAGCGGCTTTGAAGAAGGATATCAGAAAGCAAGTCGGGAATTGGAACAGGATTACTCTTCGAAGCTGTACAGAAAATATGAAGAAGTTTACAATGTCCTGCAAAGCCACGATGAGCATTTATTGGAGTTGGAACGATTGTTTGAAAAACTTGTAATCCAAACTGCGTACGAACTTTCGAAGAAAATTCTTAAACACGAAATTGAAGATAAAACCATAATTAATGAAAACATCAAAGCCGCTATCAATAAAATTATCGGTGCAAACGAAGTGCGGTTAAAACTCAATCCGCTCGATTTGAACGAGATGAGTGAAGCAAGCAAGAATTTGATTCACAACAGTTCCTTCAACAAAATCAGCATTGAAGGAGAAGAGCGAATTGAAAGAGGCGGATGTTTAATCGAAACCGAAATCGGAAACGTTGATGCAAGAATTTCAACACAGTTGAACGAGCTAAGAAAAAAATTAGAAGAAAGCGTTTGATCGGAAATGGATATTACTGAACATCTTTTGGAAAAATTTCGGAAGGTTATCGATAAAACCGAATCGCTGCGCGTGAACGGGAAGGTAATTGATGTTATCGGTCTCGTGATTATTTCCGTTGGTCCCAATGCTATTCTGGGAGAAATATGTACCGTCGTTGATCCGAACGGAAAAGAAATTTGTCAAGCTGAAGTTGTCGGTTTTAAAAATGGGAAAGTTATGTCGATCGCAGTGGGAGAAGTGCATAATATCTCACCGGCGTGCGAAATAAAAGCATCGGGAAAAAGTTTTAGAATCGGCGTTGGAAAAGAACTGCTGGGACGAGTGATAGACGGTATCGGCAACCCGATAGACAGTAAGGGAGAAATAAATTATTCGTCGTATAGAGAATCATTTCATGAACCGCCGAATCCATTGGAGCGGAAAAGAATTACGATTCCAATTCAAACCGGTATTAGATCAATCGACGGTTTGCTTACTGTTGGGAAGGGACAGCGCGTTGGAATTTTTTCCGGAAGCGGCGTCGGCAAAAGCGTTACCCTTGGTATGATTGCGAGAAATACAAGCGCCGATGTTAACGTAATTGCATTGATAGGAGAACGCGGGCGCGAGGTGCGCGAGTTTATAGAAAAAGATTTGGGTGAAGAAGGTTTAAGAAAATCTGTTGTTATTTGCGCCACCAGTGATAAGTCTCCGTTGATTAGAATGAAAGGTGCATACGTTGCAACAACGATTGCGGAATATTTCAGCGATCTCGGTTTGAATGTTATGCTGATGATGGATTCGGTTACACGTTTTGCGATGGCGCAGAGAGAAATCGGGTTAACAATCGGCGAGCCGCCCACAACAAAAGGTTACACTCCGTCGGTCTTCGCGCTTCTTCCCAAGCTGCTTGAAAGAGCCGGCAATTCTAACAAAGGTTCCATCACCGGTTTATACACAGTGCTGGTTGACGGCGATGACATGACCGAACCGATCGCTGATGCGGTACGCTCGATTCTTGACGGTCACATTGTTCTTTCGCGCAAGCTTGCAAACAAAGGGCAATTTCCGGCGGTTGATACACTGCAAAGTATCAGCAGAGTTATGCCGGACATAGTTGATCATGATCACCATCTTAGAGCGATGAAATTCAATGAAATTTTGGCGACATATAAAGAAGCGGAAGATTTGATAAACATTGGCGCTTATGTGAAAGGCAGCAATCCGGAAATCGATAATGCGCTCTCGAAGATAAATCAGCTTAGAGGATTTCTAAAACAAGATATGTACGAACGCGCTAAGTACGATCAATCCGTTGAACATCTTTATCAAATAATTGAAACGCCGGTTGCGGTGGGTGAGTGATGAGCAAATTTAAATTTAGATTTCAATCGGTTCAAAAGGTAAAAGAAATTTTCGAGAAACGAATTGAAGAAGAAATCTCGCGGCTAAACCAGCAGATTGCCGAACAAAAAATTCAGCTTCGTAAGATTAGGGATGAACGCAATCGAATGGCTGAATCAATGATAAAGAAACCGGCTAAGGTTGCCGATTATCAGAGCATGAAATCATACGATGTTCAACTGGAAAAAGAAATTGTTTCGATTCAGAAAACAATTAATGCACTGCTCAAAAAACGGGAAGAGAAACAAAAAGAATTGCTTGAA
>JAJYMU010000206.1 GCA_021786655.1 Bacteroidota bacterium | reverse complement strand
GAAAACCTACATTCAGCGCCACAACATTAAGCGGACCGTAATAACTGTACGTTTCTTGCGGCGGGGATGTAAGGTAATGTTCCTGAATCCATCTTGCGCCGAGAGGGTGAAGACCGACGGCAAAGAAAAGTGAAGCGATCAAATAGAGAAGTGAAATCCATCCGAAGTAAACAATAATGAATACGTCGAAACCGAAAACAACGACCCAATTTAAGATTGTCCACCAGTTGATAAATTTTATTTCTTTCAGTCTCGGCGGGCGCAAACTTTGAAAAACCGGAAAGAGCAAAAGCCACATCGCTTTGCCGATGAAAGTACCGCCTACCAGAGTTGCTTCCCATCTGCTGGCAAGATCGGCATCGAGATAATAATCTCCTTGAAACGAATGATGTTTAAGATGGTAGCTTCTAAATGAAATTGCAGACGGGACTGTGTTCGGGAGATCTGCAATGATACTGGCAATCATATTAAGAGAACGGCTTTTGAAAATAAGATTGTGAGAGCATTCGTGTATGAGAACAAACAGCGCATGATTCGCAAAAGCTCCGATGAGATAAGCGGCAATGAGTGCAAGCCACCACGGCTGGTTGCTCAACAAAACGGCAATTACTATTTGCAGCGCAACTATTCCTATAACAAAAAATATACTGCCGGCGTTTCTTGATATCAACTCTCTAACTTCGGGGTGAGTTTTCAAAATTTTTTTTGTTCTTTCCTTGTGCGGTTCCGGCGATTCCGAAAAACTGAAGTTTCTTTTCGATGGGGACATTTTATTTCCTCCTGGTATGAATATTCCACGTTACTCAAGCAGATAGACTAAAACAACCGAACCGGTGACACAACGTAATAAGCAATTCCGATTAAATCAATCGTTCCATTTTATCACAAGTAGAACTGTTTTCTATCATAAAATTGAATTGAAACGAATTTATAGTGCCGTTCGAATGCATAATGAGGTTTATTCTTATCGTAAATTTTGTGAAATTGCATGGTAGGGATCACAAATTGTTTGCTGAAACAAACTACACTGGTAAATTGTTGTGAACATTCAAAGAATAATAGTAATTATATTCATAGTTGTTGCTCTGTTAATTGCGGGATATTTCGCGGTAGGTATTTATCAATCAAATCAACAGGACTCCAACCGGAACCAGATCATTTCAACTTTATATGAGATAGGGAACGATGCACAGCAGTACTATGAAAAATCTTCTGGTCAAGGCGGAGGTTCGTCATACGCAAGTTGGATTCTGCCCGATAAGTATAGAAAAACTCCGGATGGCACATTCAATTTTGTAGCCAAGCGAAACATGGTAAACTTGAGCGGCGTCGGTACACTGATTGGAAGAAACGGTATTACCAATGTTAGGGCAATCGCAAAAGTTGACAGCATCGGTATTCAGATAACAATTATTAACTGAACGGTTTTACTTTGAGCACGCCAAACACAAATTATATTATTTATCTCATAGGACTTTCTAAACAGGGAAGACAACAGGCGTTTATTGAGCTGAGCACCATCAATTTGAAAAATGTTTTTGCTGTTTCTTACAGACTTCTCGGCGATGTGGAAGAAGCGAAAAGTTTTTCCGTTAAAACTTTTTTGAGGGCATGGGATAAAATAAAACATTTTGACGAATCAGAATCTTTTTCTCACTGGATAAAAAATATCGCCATCCGATTGGCAATAGAAGAATTATTTAGAATTCACGACGAAAAAACCAGCGGGGAGTACAAGAAAAAAAATACAGCCGATCTAACAGATCTCGAAGAACTGATTATATCGCTGTCCGTTGAAGATCGCGTGATCTTTGTTCTTCATGATTTGGAAGGCTACTCTTACCGCGGCATAGGTGCGTATTTTCCTGAACTGATGGCTGATGAAATAAAAACGCGGCTATTTAAAACGAGAGAATATCTAATTGGGAAATTAAACCTGTGAATTGCGAAGAAGCCAAAATAAATCTTCATCACTTTCTTGATAACGAACTTGACAGCAAAACCAAGAAAGAAGTTGAAGCGCATCTTCATAGCTGCGAGTCTTGTTATAAAGAATTCATGAAACTCCGAAAATTTTTCGACAGGTTGAAAATTTTGCCTTATGCAGTCGATCCTCCCCAAGATATTATAGAATCGCTGTCAAAAGAACTTTTGGATAGAAGCGCTTCGGAAGCCAAGAAAGTAACACCTGAACAATCGCCGAATGTTAAGATTAAGAAGGGAAAAATTACTCAAGAGAAAAAGTTAAAAGCCGAGCGGAGCGCCGTAAGAAAAAGCGCTGTTTCCAGAACCATCCTTGGCTACGGATTGTTAAAACCTTACCCCACTTCTAAGTTTGAATGGAAAGAGATTGTGATCATTCCAATCATCTTAATTTTGTTTGCGGTGTTCTACCTCTATTATGATTTTCAAAAATATAATTCTCCATGGGATATTCAGTGTTTGGACGGTTATGCGATCATAAACGGAACGATAAGCCCGTCCGGCAAATTGGAACAGGGCGAAACTCTTTCTGCCGATAAGACTTCTCACATTTCACTGCACATACCGTATGTTGGAAGAATGGAACTGTCCCCGGGCAGTTCTGTCGAATTGGAAAAAGCAAAAGAAGGAGACAACACCGTAAAAGTGAATTATGGTTTCGTTAAAGTGATTAGTACGGTGTTAATGCCGAGCATCAAAATCGCGCTGTCAAGTTCAATAGTACTTGATAAAGCCGGGACGTTTTCCATTTCGGTCGATAACAATCGAAATGCGAATGTAACTGTAGAAAGCGGCTTCATAGAAATTAACCACAAAGATATCAGCACTTTTGTTAAGGAAGGATTCACATGCAGCATTAATGATAATTATCGTCCGGGAACACCAGTTAGAACAAACGCGCCGGATACTTTGAAACGTGAAATTGGAAAGTTTGACTATTTTAAAGGCGGTAGAGAATCAGTCGAAAAAATTATTTCGCTTGCAAAAGATTCCGACATGCCGACATTGCTCTCAATGATTCCGTTTGCATCAAGGCAACAGAGAGAAATGCTTTTTCAAGCGGTTGTAAATTACTTTCCGCCTCCGCTTGGAGTTACTCGCTTGGGAATAGTTGACGGCGATAAAGATATGCTGTACAAATGGTGGGAAGATATTGAATGGCAGATATAGTTTAATCGTTGTCGTATGTAAATATCGGCACGGCAATGTATCTGAAAATTTTCCACTTGCCGTCCTTTTGCCGTTTCAGAATTCTGATGCTTCTTTCGGAATAAACCGGATTCAACTTTCCAGCGCTCACCCCCGGCATCATGAATGATCCTTTCGTCATAACATAACTCATGTCGCCAGACACTGTAACTTCTTCGGTACTCACTTCCCATTTTCCATCAGGGTATTGTTTTTTATATCGAAGGAGATCGTTTCTTAAACCGTCAATTTTAACTACATCGTCGGAATCGGGGACCACTTCTTTAAAATCGGGATCGCATAATGAAATCGCTCCCTCGATATCATTTGAATTGTACGCCGAGAAATAATCTTCAACAGTTTTTGCCGCATTAATTTCGTCCGCGCTTTTGGCAACTTTTTTAGTTCCTTCCGGTACTTCTTTAGTACAAGAAACCGCGATTAAAATTAATATCAGAATTGATAATGATCTTTTCATTTCGGTAGTCTGTTTTATTATTGCAACAATAATATTTATTCACAGCTTAAAATACGAACAGAAAAATTTATTGGTAAAGAAAAAATGCCGGAAGGATTTTAGAATGAATAATTTATCGAAAGTCCCGGACCGTAAATATATGTGGGCATAACGGAGAGTTTGGATTTGTCTTTTTGATCATCTGAGTATAATTGGTTTCTGCCGGAAATAATTTTGCCGTAAGCATAACCGATTGCAATTGCCAGCGGATAGTCGCTGAACCAATGCCAGCCTCTTGCTGCTAAGCTAACTCCTATTATTCCGAGCGCAGTGTAACCGACAGGTCGAATCCAAGAACTTTCCGGATAGTTATCGGCAATTACCGTTAGAACCGCCATCGATGTTGATAAGTGTCCGGAAGGGAAAGAATAATATTTTGGTTCATCATGCGCGTATGCGCTCCAACTTGGAAATGGTCTGAATAAACCGCGGGGCGTTGTGGCGCTTTGAGGACTTTCTCTGCCGCTGACTCTCTTCAAAAGTTGAACCGTTAAACCGCATGCGAGTTCTGCTTCAACAATTTGCAGAGCGGTTCTAATCGCCCTGTCGTTTTTGAAAACTAATCCGGCGCCGCCGAATAGAGATGCAACTATTAAGTGAAATTCTCCTCCTCCAAGCCATGAAATTTTTTTAGTCACACTTCGTGAAGAAGATGAAGTCTGATAGCTTTTGTAAAATGGTGAGGAAGTTGAGTGGTCTACGGACATCAGCGCACCGCTTAGAACTGCAAGTCCGGCAATGGTAGGAATATTTTTTGGATTAAAAACTTCTCCGCCAAATTTGAAAAGATCTTCCGGAAATTTTGTTATCGGATCGTGCCATGAAAAAGATGCCGTTTCATCGTTTGCCGGAACAGTATTACTAAGCTGATGTGTTTGAATTGCTTCTTTAATCTGGGATTCATCCGGAATCGGATTTACCCATTCTTGAGCAATCGCGCAGTTTCCGCTTAATACGATAACGGAAAGAATTAAATATGAATAGGAAATAAATTGCTTCACTAGTTCAATAATTGTTTTATGGATACCGACCGACTGCTGTAAAAATAATGAAATATGCAAAGCATTTCTATATTTTAATCGGAAACCCGGAGGGCAAGATATTATTATCTCCCATCTGGAAAAAGTAAGACCCTGGTTATTTAATGCCGCCGCAGGATTTCAACAATTAAATATGCGTGCTTAAATTTTTGGATTTTTTCCGATGGGGATAATCATTTTATTGTTGCCGTCGCTGCAACGATTCTTCATGAATCAAAGCGTGTTAATTAGCAAGAAAGGGTTAATTGCTTTTCTGCCTTGGCAGGTTGCAGCGACAAAATATTTGAGCCGAGAGTTTTTTCCGTTGTAGTACGCTAATATTTCATCAAATGTATCATTGCCAAAATTATTGCTACTGCTTTTTTGCTAATCCCTAGCATCCTCTGGATTTTTGTCCAGTTGACATCGGCTCTGTCTAGGTATGAATCCGATAAAATTTTTAAAGTTCTGACTTTATTTTTAGCATATGCAATCAATTCATCCTCGCTCAAGCCGCTGCTTAGTTCGTTTTTGCTGAATTTGTAATTCTCTCTTAACCCAGTCATCAGAAGTTTATTGTTCAGAAGAAATTTTTCGTTCAACCCGTTTGCTTTGCTCTCAAAAAAGAAATATTGAACCGGAAGGGAATCCTTGGGAAAAAATTGCGGCGTTACAAACTTGCCAATCTCCGTTTTATCTTTTCGCTGATCGCCGGATTTGAATAAAGTATCAGCTTGGTCTTGTGCTGAGGCTAAAGAGGGGAGAAGGAACAAGAAAAATATTTGAACCCCAATTTTCATTCATACTAACAATAAAGTTTCATCTTTTACAATAACACGCTTAACTTGTTCCGCATATGTTTAAAATAAAAAACCCCGTTACGCACGGGGCTTTTTATCTGCATACGTATTAAGGATTATCTTCCAACTTGATCTAAATGTTCTTTCTTAGCCATCAGTTGCTCTTTTGATTCAACTCTGTTGGTATCGGGAACAATTGCTTCGGTTGGGCAAGCGGAGATGCACTGAGGTTCATCGTAAAATCCTACGCACTCTGTACATTTATCGGGAACGATGTACGTATGTTCCTCATTGAGCGCAGCATATTCTTGACCTCCTAGAACATACGCAACACCGGGATTGTAAATTGCAGTATTTGGACATTCGGCATCGCA
>JAJYMU010000360.1 GCA_021786655.1 Bacteroidota bacterium | reverse complement strand
CGTCTTTGGTGAGTTCTTCAATTTTATCCTTCGGCTGTTCAATGTCTTTTATCTCTTTCATTTTTTTTGAATCGATCGACTCAACCGATTTGAATTCGAAGTCCTTGTACTTTCTCAAAGACGAAAATACAAATTAATCAACCGGATCGAAGAGACACAACACTTCCAACCCTTTGTTTCTAAAAATTTCCATGTGCGGATCTACATCAATCGAATCGCGGTTCGGTCCGGTGATAAAATAAATTTCTTTTTGACCGTCTTTCATTCTTGCAGAGTATTCCGCCATAGAAATCAATTCATCTTTATCTTTGCATACCGACGAATTGAATCTGATCAACTCAACAAACTTATCATGATTAGTGAAGTCGCCATAACCGAGCTTGAAAATTTTGCCGTGTTCTTTCCAAAATTCCTTGTAACCGTTTTCATCCGACTTTGCTTTATCCGCCAAATAACCAAAGACGGTACTCGTTACGCTCGAAGCAATTTTTGTAAAGATCACATTTTCTTGCAGCGTTTCTCTCGAAATATTTAGCGGTAGGTCTTCGGAATCGACAACGCCTTTTACAAAACTCAAATACTCCGGCACCAAATCTTTGTTCTTGTGTTGAATCAAAACTCGGCGTACGTATAAATCCAATCCGTAATTTTCCCTATCGAACCAAAAAGCTTCGCTGCTCTTTTTCGGAATAAAAAGAAGCGCATTAAATTGAATCGGCGCATCAACGGATTTGTGAATAACGTCTGCCGGTTCATCGTTATCGTAACTGAGGAATTTATAAAACTCGTTGTACTGTTCTTTTGTAACCGAACTTTTCGGTTCGCGCCAAATTGCATTTACAGTGTTAATTTTTTCTTTGTCCAAGTAAATTGGGAAGGAAACAAAATTGGAGTGCTTCTTTATTATGTTTTCCAGACGCCATTTTTCGGTGAACTCTTTCGCATCGTCTTTAAGATGAACCGCGATATTCGTCCCGCGAAAAGTTTTTTCATCCAACTCGGAGATTTCGTAGTCGCCAAGTCCATCCGAATGCCATTCTACCGGAAGCGCCTCGCTTCTGAATGATCTTGTAGTTATAACAACTTCTTTAGCCACCATGAAGACCGAGTAGAAACCGATTCCGAATTTACCGATGATATTACTCGTCTCGGATTTTGTTTCGGCGATCAACTTCAAAAATTCTTCTGTACCGGATTTTGCGATCGTACCGACGTTTGTTATCAGCTCATCACGCGTCATTCCGATGCCGGCATCACTTACGGTGAGAATATTTTTCTTTTCGTCGAAATCAATTTTTATTTCGAGCGGCAAGTCTTTATCAACGATCGCGCTTCCGCGGTTTGATTCGAAACGTAATTTATCGAGAGCATCGGACGCGTTCGAAATCAATTCGCGGAGAAAAATCTCGCGGCTTGTGTATAACGAGTGCACAAGAATATCTAAAAGTTTTTTTACTTCGGCTTTGAATTCATATTTTTCGGCGTGCATCTTTTCACCCATCTTATCCTCCACACTCGTGAAAAGTTAAAGTTAGTAATCAATTAATTGACATTGCAAAAATAAACAGCAGTTAAGATTTACTCAATCGGCAGGACTTATATGCAAGATTATTTTTTTTCGGAAGTATCCTTATCGTCTTCGTTCATTGATTTCTTGAATAGCCTAATTCCTTCGCCCAAGCTTTTAGCAAGGTCGGGAATTTTTTTGCCGCCGAATAACAGAATAAGAACAAAAAGAATGATAAGAAGTTCACCAAAACCAAGATTTCCCATTTTTACCTTTCTTGTAATTTTTCCTGTTGAATAATAAAAATAATTACGGCTCTTACAAAGTGGTTTCGAGAGAATTTTTACCGTTTACTTTAAGACGAAATCCGGAAATGTGTCCGGCGAATATTTTTTTATCTCCGCTATTAATCTCGCAGCCTCACCCATCTTCCCTTCTCGTGCATAAATACTCTGAAGATAAAAGCGTGAAATAGAATTTGCCGGATCCAATTCCGATGCTTGACTTAAAAATTCCTCTGCTTTAGTCAAAGCGCCGGCATGATAATAAGCCAAACCTTTTATTGTCAACGCATCAGTTAACCTGTCGGGACAAAAAAATGAAATGCTGTCACATTCAGCAAGAACCAAATTCAAAAGGTCCTTGCTGCCGGAGTTAGTCAAATCAAGAAAATAATTGTTAGCAAGAATATAATGTTTTATGAATTTCACATTGCACGGTTCGTATTTCTGATTTCTTTCGTCAACTTCATCTGTGTGTCTGGTGAAGACCGGCAGCAATTGATTCAACCGCTCGGAATAAAATATTTGAGTGTAATAAGTTTTTTGAAATTCCGGTTGGACAAAAATTGCACATTCAGCAAAGGCGCTGGGTTTAGCGCCGGCGGGAAAAATTATGAAATCCGGTTTAAGAGATAAAACGTAATCGGCATTGTAGTGCCTCTCCTTCCACAATAACGGCAGTTCGTCATTTATCCCCGGAGTTTCTTTCGGGTAATGTGCAATGTAAGCATCGGTTAATCCGACTATGTCAATCACGCGAGCATTGGAAAAACAAGAAAACGCGCCGATGGTTGACATGGCAACACTCATTTTACGTTTTTGAATTTCACTTTGATGGTTTACCCAATCGGCATAAATTTTCATCTTCGTTACCAAACCCATTTCATACGATCTCTTTTCCAACATCGTGGTTTCTTCTTGATGAAAAACTTGGACGCACCAAAATACAATTGCTGTAGAAAGCAAAACTGTTGCCGCGTAACAAAATGCTTTCTGCTTGCTTAACAATTTTTCGATCAAAAAATGAAAAGACTTCACTGCTAATATGAAGATCAACGGCATGATTGGTAGGAAAAATCTATTGATCGGCAGAACGTCGCCGCCGAGAAAGATAACGACTATTATCCAGCTGACAACAATTAAATAAAGAAGCGAAATTTCTTTCAAAAGTTTTCTTGAAGAGAAAAGAATTACCGGCGTAAGCAAAAGCAGCCCATATATTAGATAGACAGAGGCAAAATCAAAAAAATAATTTAAACCGCGATTTAAGAATTGCAATGTGAATTCCGTCTTCGCATAAAAAGTATTAGGCAGCGGGTAACCGTAATAAAACCATCTAAAAATTGTGAGCAGTAAAATCGGGATGATATAAAAGGTTATTTCAAAAATAATTTTCTTGCCAAATGATTTTTTGAATCGCTTTACAAATGATTGAGTATCGCTGCGGATGAAATTTTCTGCGAATTCATATAAAATAATTATGAAGAAAAAAAACATTCCTTCAGGACGGATTAATGTATTCAGCACAGATATCCCCACAAATGAGAAAGAGAATTTCCCGCTCGCGCTCTTCTTGAGGTACATCAAGACCGACAACAAAGTGAGCGTTACGAACAACGACGTTTCCATTCCGCTCACGCTCCAGTAAATCATTGGAGTGGAATATGCTACCAAGAAAACCGGAAGCAGATTCACCGTTTCATTCAGCAACCGTTCGACGAGTAATTCTTCATCATCATTTCTAAAATTTATTCGGCGGGATAGAAAATAAGTAACAATTAAAACCGTAACCCCGAAGAAGATTGAAAGAAACTGGGCGGCATTTTCCAACCCAACAGGAAAACGAAATACCTTGGCGGTAAAACCGATACCGGATAAAATCATAACCCATAGAAAGTTGGTAAAACCTTCCACGTGTTCGCCTTCATTAAACACTAATCCTTTGCCGGCAAGAAAATTTCTAACATAACGCAGCGAAGTGAAAGCATCGTCCTGGATAAATTTCACATTCATCATATACGGGAGAAATATGTAACCGATCAGGACAAGGATCAGCAAAACATAAATTTTCGGCAAAAAAATTTTTAACCGCGGGCCTGTTCTCAAATCAGATTTCATTTCATGAATCGGTGATGAGTTACAGAAACAATTTACTAATTTTCCGCTAGAGAAAAATCTTCCACAGCAAACGAGAACCGAATTCTGTGAACATAAAAACTCACATAAGAGAAACCGTAAAACTTGCGCTGCCGATTTCAACCGGGCAACTCGGCCACATAATGTTAGGAGTTGTTGACAGTTTGATGGTCGGCAGAGTCGGTTCCGCACCGTTGGCAGCATCATCACTTGTGAATGGAATTTTCTTTCTTGTCCTTGTCATCGGAATCGGATTATCAATGGCGTCAACACCTCTCATTGCGATGGCGAAAGGCGCTAACAAATTTGAAGAATGCGGCAGAATTCTAAATCATTCTATCGTTGTGAATGTCAGCTTCGCAGTTGTTATATCGGCATTCGCGTTCGCTTTATCATTTCTAATTCCTTTTTTGAATCAACCAAAAGACGTAGCTGACCAAGCCGTTCCGTATTTGATGGTGCTGAGCGGATCGGTTCTGCCATTCATTATTTTTCAATCTTACCGCCAGTTTCTAGAAGGACTTTCAAAGCCGAACGCGCCGATGGTGATTGCCGTCTTAGCAAATTTCTTAAACGCTTTTTTGAATTGGATTTTTATCTTCGGAAAATTCGGAATACCGGCATTGGGACTTACTGGAGCCGGAATTGCAACTACAATTACACGATGGGTGATGGCGCTCGCACTGATGCTATACACGCTGAACTATAAAGCTGTGAAGATTTATAAACCGCAACTGAAATTTACCGGCTTAAATTTTTCTCTGATTAAAAAAATAATTAACATCGGATTGCCGAGCGGGTTTCAATATTTTCTTGAAGTCGGCGCTTTTAGTTTTGCCGCAATCATGATGGGGTGGTTGGGAAAAATTCCTCTCGCCGCGCATCAGATTGCAATGAACCTCGCATCAGTAACTTACATGATAATTCTCGGCATATCTTCCGCCGGTACAATCCGCGTTGGAATTGCATCGGGCGAACGAAGTATTACCGAAGTTAGAAAAGCCGGATTCACGGCAATGGGACTGGCGGTTTCGGTCATGTTTTGTTTCGGCGTAACATTTATTTTGTTCAGAAATTTTTTCCCGACGCTTTACATCGGCGAAAGACAAGTTATTGAACTTGCGTCGCAGCTTCTGATTGTTGCCGCACTCTTCCAAATTTTCGATGGACTTCAAGCATCGAGCATTTCTGTTTTGCGCGGATTGACAGACACGAAGATTCCGGCGCTGATTTCTTTTGCATCATATTGGCTAATCGGAATTCCGATTGCAATGCTTCTCGGATTTTATTTCTCACTTGGTGCAGTCGGCGTCTGGATCGGTTTGCTGATCAGTCTAGTTTCACTTGGATCGATGATGCTTGCCAGGTTCAACATAAAAAGCAAACATCTTGCGAGTATTTAAAGATGCAAATCAAAAAGTTTATTTCTATTCGAAATGGAATTATGCTTATTTTTGTCAGCAATTTTTAGAACACCTATTTCAAAAAATATCTGAAGACTTGTGAATGAGTAAATTCGCACCGTTATTTGTAATTGTTGCCGCTTCGTTGTGGGGAGTGGATGGAATTGTTCTTCAGCCCTCACTTTTCAATTTGCCGGTGCCGCTTGTTGTGTTTATTGAATGTATGCTGGTTACGATAATTCTCTCTCCGATTTTTATTAAGCATTTTCCGAAATTAAAATCTCTAGACAGAATGGATTGGCTGGCGTTCTTCGGCGTAGCATTGTTCGGCGGAGCCATCGGTACAATGGCAATTACAAAAGCGCTCTTCTTCGTAAACTTCGTAAACCTTTCTGTTGTTATCTTGATTCAAAAATTGCAGCCGGTATTTGCGCTTACGCTAGCAGCGTTTATGTTGAAAGAAAGATTGCCGAGAGTATTTTTCATTTGGGCGGGCTTAGCAGTTTTCGGCGCGTACTTTATGACATTTGGTTTCTCGCTTCCCAACTTTAACACCGACGATAAAACTTTTATTGCGGCGGCTCTCTCTCTG
>JAJYMU010000238.1 GCA_021786655.1 Bacteroidota bacterium | reverse complement strand
CCGGAACTGTACTCTTCCCCTAAAGGAGAAATTAATACTACACCAACTGTGTTGCCAGTTTGTCCTTCAAGACCCCACGCCATAATCTTAGCTGTAAGAGCAGTTATTCCTTCTCCAACGGTAAACTGAAATTTATTTTGTGTTGAAGAAGAAACTACAGGGTTGTATGCAATTGTAAAACTTGTATTGATTACTTCACTTAACGGATTGCTGTTAAATTGTCTTGTATAATTTAGTGTTGAACCATAACTCGCAGATCGGAAAGCATTATCAACTGCTGCAAATGCATTCACATATCCGGCACCTACTTCCCATGATTCCCGGGAAGGAATATTTGTTGCGGTTCGCTGCAAGATTTGCTTTACTTCTAAAGGAGAAAGCGAGGGATTTGCTTCGAGCAACAGGGCAACAATTCCTGCAACATGCGGTGCCGCCATTGATGTTCCGCTCATTGTTGTATAGTATGGAAGATAAGCCGGTTCTATTGATACATCTTGCGGTGCACCTAACGGAGTTAACGTAGCTACCAGCGCGCGTGTTGAAATAATATCGGTACCGGGTGCTGTTACAGTTGGTCTGTCTTCCCATGTCCATACATCTCCATCAATTTCGAATGAACCGGATTGATTCTTAACACCGCGCGAAGAAAAATCTGCTAATCTGCCAAACTTATCGCCAGCTGCAACACAAACAACCCACGGTGCTTTTTTATAATTACCAGTGATTAAGCCTGCGGGTCCTGCGTTACCTGCTGAGAAGACAACAACTATATTACGATCATAACACATTTTCGTAGCAATTGTAATTGGGTCATTCGGATTTACAGGTGTTCCTACATCTGCGGTGTTGCCCCACGAATTTGTGATCACACGAATTCCATATTGGAATTGATGTGTTAGAGCATAATCGAAACCGCCAAGACCGTCAAGAACTAATAATGCAGCGCCTGAACCATATCCAATTAAATTAGCACCGGGTGCAACTCCTTGATACTTCCCTGCCGAATTTATTCCTGTACCTCCAACAATTCCTGCTACGTGCATTCCGTGTCCCGAACCAAGTTCTGTCGTAGGCATATTTTCAATATAAGTGATAGGAAGAAGAGTGCTTAGGGCGTGCAAGTTTGTAGCTCCCAAAGTATTCTGAACCAGGTTGCGTCCATATTCTAAATCTTTATTTGTGCCTTCAATGCCGGAATCGTTAATCACTACTCCAATACCCTTACCGGAAATTGGAAGTCCTCCATTCTTTGCTGTTATAGTTTGGTCTTTTCTAACTTTGTCTACTCCTGTTAACTGACGCGAATTGTAATTATCATACGTTAGCTGTTCGTTAAGATAGAGAGATCTTACTTGCGGGTCATTTGCCAATGCTTGTATGTTAACTGAATTAGCTAAGACTCCGGCTATTGGTAAAGTCCGAAACAAAAATCCTTGTGTAATTCCTGCATTTGCTAAGATAGTAGAATGTATTGCATTTAATGGTCCATCCCCTTTAAACGTTACAACAACTTCAACCGGATCGGTGGTGTTGGCTAAAGCGTTTCGCAGTTTCTGATCTATCACTGCCTGTGCCAACATGTTTCCTGTAATTACAAGAATCAACATTAAAGTCAAAAAATATCGCATAGTCTTTTTAGTTTCCATAAATTCTACTCCTTTATAATTCTTTCTAACTTATAACTATTTAATTGAACGAAAAGCGCCGGGAATAAATTCCCGACGCTTAGAATCTACTTTTTTCTTTTTATAATAAAACAGGACCTATTTAACCAAACTCATCTTCATCGTCTTAACAAAATTGTTTGTTATTATTCTGTATAAATACATGCCTGATGATAAGCGGCTTGCATCGAACTTTGCTGAATAGTTTCCCGCTGGTTGATTTTCGTTTACAAGAGTTGCTACTTTTTGACCGATTATGTTAAACACCTCTAAAGAAACAATACCATTTTCCGGTACCGAATAATTTATCGTTGTTGTCGGATTGAACGGATTTGGATAATTCTGTTCCAACTTAAATTCCATTGGCAGCGTTGTTACTTTATTCTGATTATTAGCACCCGACGACTTTGCTAATGCCTTTGTCCACTCATTAAAAGTTCTTGTTACTATTACTGCAAAGTCTCCTCTGCTTACTACTTGGCTTGGTCTAAAGGTTGCATGCATCGTCGGTGTTAAATCGTATGGCCCTTGTGTTAGTGTGTAATAAACATTTATTAAATTCAAGTCGAGTGCAAGTTGTACATATCCTCTTAGGTTTGATGGAATATCGGCATTATCATCAAGTGTAATTAACTGACTATTGAATGTTACTTTTACTTGTGTGCCGGCAAGAGAATCTGCCTTCAATTGCAATCCTAAACTTTGAATGAATGAATATGCAACGTCTATTCTTTTTACGCTTTCTTCAGGAGAGAACATTCCTGCACTGGTTAGAAGCATAACACCTTTAAGCACTTGGAATCTATCTCTAATTGCTGCGCCTTTGGCAGTAATGGATTCTACCAGCAATTGATTATCAAAACTGACATCGTTGATATTTGTGGTCCCGTTAGTCGGAAGATATTGTCTGATAGCTTGACCCATCATAAAATATTTTGCCATATCAATTCTTTTTAAAAGATCATCGGGCATATACATTCCGGTTTGAAAACCATCTACTAATCTTGATGAGACTGCTAATTTTATGGAAGCTTCTGCAGGATGACCGCTTATATCGTTAAGTCCGGTATTACCCAAAAATGTTAAGAATTTAATTTTACCATTAATAGTTTCATCAAATGAAACACCGCTTGTTGGATTTGCAGTATTACCACGTAAACCTCTTAGCTCAACAATCCATGTACCCGCAATAGGATTTGTAACTGATACAGTTCTCTTGTAATCAATTGCGAATAGGAGAGAGATTCCCGATGAATATTCATAGCCATCGGGTGAAATCAAAATTAAGTTAACCGGATTGCCGGTTTGACCCAAAAGACCATAGAGTTCATCAATGCTTACTTCGATAGCCGAAGTTCCTGAACTTACATCAAATGAATATCTGTTTTGGGTTGGAGATAATGCCGGTTCGGTAGTATACTCAATCGTAAAATCCTGATAGACAGCCGAATTATTTACATTGCTGTTAAACTGTTGGTAAATATTTGCGAGTGAGCTATAAGTTCTGTTATTCATTATATAATCAACTGCTGCATAAGCATTAACGTAGCCGGCGCCATTTTCCCAAGATTCATAATGCGGCATATTGGTAGCGGTTTTTTGAAGAATATCTTTTACTTGTGCCGGTGATAAAGTTTTATCAGCTTCGAGCATAAGAGCTACGATTCCAGCGGTGTGCGGTGTTGCCATTGAAGTACCGCTCATTGTTGTATAGTACGGTAGATAAGCCGGCTCAATAAGATCCGCATCTTTGGTAGCACCCAGACTTGAAACCGGGGCTACTACGCGTGTTGAAATTATATCAACACCAGGGGCTGTAATTGTTGGGCGGTTTTCGTAAGTCCATGTCTCGCCATCAATTTCAAAAGTACTTGTTTGACCTTTAACACCACGCGAAGAAAAATCTGCTAATCTACCGAACTTATCACCTGCTGCAACAGTTATAACCCAGGGTGCAGCATAAGGCGAATTAGTATTTTCTCCGGGCCCGCTGTTACCAGCTGCGAATAGAACTACAATTCCACGATCGTATGCAATTTTTGACGCTATATTAATCGGATCGTATGGATCAAATGCACCTGAGGATCCCCATGAATTTGTTATCACTCTAATATTATATAAAAACTGATTGGTAACTGCGTAATCAAATCCGCCAATGCCGTCAAGAACAAATAATGCTGCACCGGATCCGTATCCAATAAGATTAGCACCGGGTGCTACACCTTCATATTTACCGGCAGATTTGGAACCGTTTCCGCCGACACTTCCGGTTACATGTGTTCCATGTCCTGAATTGTTATCTGTGTTAGGAATGTTTTCTAGATACACAATTGGTAATAGACTTGAATAGGCATGCGGATTTGTAGAACCCATAGCATTCTGAATCAAATGATTTCCGAATTTTATATCTTCATGTGTTCCATCCACACCGCTATCATTAATTAAAACTGTAACTCCTTTACCGGATACAGGAAATCCGCCGTTCTTAGCCGTTAGAGTCTGATCTTTCCTGAGTCTGTCTACACCTGTAAGAGCTGTTGCATCATAATTATAGTAATCTAGTTTTTTGTTCAGGTATATTGATTTTATTTGTGTATTCCCTGCTAAAGAATTTATTTGAGCCGGTGTTACTACAGCGCCAACCATCGGTAAGGATTTAAAACTGAAAGCGTTAAGTATTCCCACTTGTTTTAATCCGGTTAACTGTAACGTAGATGGGGCTGTATTGCCATTAAAAGTTATTACCACTTCAAGCTGCGATGCACCGCTAAGAATTGTTGTTTGAATGTTGGAATCAATTTTAGGTTGTGCTGTTATGATAATTGCTGAAGAAAGGAAGAGAATAATAGAAAGAGTAGTTCGTATAACGCTTTTCATTTTATTGCTCCTTTGTATTGATAAAATTCTGAAGGCAATATATTGGTGCAATAATTTCTGCGTTAGCACTTACTTCGTGATTTTAAAGTAAAGATTCATGTTACATCTTTGTAGTCGTTTTCGTGACAGAAATTTGATTTGAATTCGCACATAATTGAAATAAATATGTGCACTAATATTTTATCCGCGTGTTCCAAATCACTAATTTCAATGAGGTTGATCTATAAGTAAAATATTTAATTAATTCTTTAGGTTTTGCAATGCGTATCTGAGATCTAAAAATTCGGTGGACTTATCGAAGAAAAAAGAAACTCCCTTTTCGGCTGCTTTTTCTCTGTACAAAGGCAGATCGTAGTTGGTAAGAATTATAATTATCGGGGCATATGTTGATTTGTCAATTGAGTCAAGTATATCGAACGCGGTTCCATCGGGTAATTGAATATCCAATAAAAGTACCTCGGGAATTTCCGTATAGATCATATTTTTTGTTTGAACTAAATTTTCTGCCTGAAGCACTTTTGTAAATTTAGTATTTGTGCTTATAAGTCTTAAAATTCTATCCCTAATTTCTTTCGAGTCGTCTACAATTAATATCTTCATATCCAACCAATACTTTTAATTTGATAATAATATATTTGGTAATAATTATTTAGAGCGATTCATTTGTTTTAATTGACAAGAAAACCACGACACAGTTGCCGCAATTATTGGGGTATAAATTGATCTTGAGGCGGGCGTTCGTTAGGGAAAATTAATATAATTGTTTCTAAACAATAAAAGTGAATTTGCTTTCCAAACTTATTCAATAAGGTTATGTTCAATTGCATAACGAACTATTTCTGCATTCGAACTAAAATTCATTTTCTCCATCATGCGGGAACGGTAAGATGTTACCGTATTTACGCTGAGAATAAGTTCTTCTGCAATCTGCCCTACCGATTTACCTTTAGCAATCAAGCGGAAAATTTCAAATTCTCGGTTAGATAAAGTTTCATGAGGCAGTTTACCGGGCTCTTTATCAAGATTACTAACCAGATGATCTGCAAGTGCAGCACTTATGTATTTACCGCCGCTCATAATCTTTCTAATTGCTGAAACCAATTCTCTTGCCGCTGCTTCTTTCGATAAATATCCCGAAGCGCCGGCTTTTAAAGCTCTTAATGCGAATCTTTCTTCCGGGTGCATACTCAAAATAAGAATTCGAATTTTGTCATTCAGATTTTTAATTTCGCTTATAATATCAAGACCGCTTCTTCCGGGCATAGTAATATCTAATACAACTAAATCTACTTCGGTTTCTTCCAGCAGTTTAAAAAGTTCCAGGGCATTGCTTGCTTCTCCGGCTAATTGTATTCCGGATTCTTTAAGAAGAACTTTTTTTAATCCTTCACGCACCAATTCATGATCATCAACAATTACTATTTTCATTTCACCCTCTGA
>JAJYMU010000395.1 GCA_021786655.1 Bacteroidota bacterium | reverse complement strand
ATCAGGAAGGATGTCAAAATTTGCGTTCTCAATTGCGCGGAGAAATTTGATGTCGATTTTAGTTTTGGAAGCAATTTGCTGAAGAGAAATATCCTTTTCTTCGCGGGCTGTTTTTAATTCATCAGCGATTTTTTTTAATGCTTCTGATGCCATCTACTAACTTACCCTTACTAATTTTGCAGCAAACGAACCATCTACCGAATGAATGTGCGGAAGTGTTTGAACACAACCGTTTGAATCTACAAGGTCGCTGTTAACAATTTCTTTCGCGTCAACTAATTTAAAGTTCGGATTTTCACCCAAAAATTTCTGAACGATTTCAAAATTTTCTTCCGGCTCGGTTGTGCAAGTTGAGTAAACAATGCTGCCTCCGGCACGGAGTAACGACGCTCCCTTTTTCAGTAAATCGTATTGTATATTAATAATTTTCCGAATATCTCCCAAATCTCTTTTCCATTTTAGATCGGGTTTTTTCGTAAGAGTGCCCAAACCGGAACAAGGCGCATCAACTAGAACCCTATCAAAACCTTCTTTGTCTTCATACTCATTCGCATCAACGGTTAAAGTTTTTACATTTGTAACTTTGAGACGAGTCAAATTTTTCTGAAGAATCTTCAGGCGGCTTTCAAATCGATCAAGAGCAATTATTTCTCCGGAATTCTGCATCATGTCCGCAATAAAGGCAGTCTTGCCGCCAGGTGCAGCGCATAAGTCAAGAACCCGCATATTGGGTTTGGCATCGAGCAATTTAATAGGCAGTCCGGTGCTTTCATCCTGAACCGAAAAATATCCCTTCTGAAAGTATTCCCAATCAGTTATGTTTGATAAAGTTGCCATGCGGATAAATTCCGGTAAATACTTTCCATCGTTAAATTTCAGGTCCACTGAATTCAGTAAGCTCTTCAGTTCATCTACATTCGACACCAAATTATTTACACGTAGGATAAGAGAAGGCTTGGCATTATTAGCAATGAGAAGTTTCTCCGTTTCTTCACGACCGTAACGTGCAGCCCATCGTTTAACCAGCCAAGTCGGATGAGAATAGTACGCGCTCAAATACGCGTTGAGATCTTCGGCGGGATCAGGATATCGAATAGCGTCTTTGCTTCTGATGATATTTCTAAGAACCGCATTTGTCAAATCTGCCGGTTTCTGCCCCTGAAGTTTTTTTACAAACTCAACGGCTTCGTTAACAGCGGCATAGTCCGGCACTTTATCAAGAAAAAGTATTTGATAGAGCGCAACGCGCATCGCATTCTTCACATTAGGTATGCACTTCGAAAACTGGCCTTTGTAAAAACCGTTCAATATCCAGTCGATTCTTCCCAACCATCTGGTTACACCATGAACAATTTCGAAGAGAAGCGCCTTATCGGGTCCGGCAAGATTTGAGTTCTTAATTTCGATTTCCAAAAGCTTATCGAGGTAGGCATCGGTTCTATCAACACGGTTTAAAATTTTAACAGCGTAACCCCGCACCCCTTGAAATAAATTTAGACCGAACTGATCATTAGTTGTTTCCATAGCAAGCAATATTTATTTAGGTACTTAATTCCATTTCACGTTCAGTAGTACAAAGGCGGGTAATTTAAAAAACAAAAGGGCTGCGCACCACAGCCCCTAATAAAAATCAAATAACTTTATGCTTCTTTCAAACCGTATTTCTTTTTGAATCTCTCTACTCGACCGGCAGAGTCAACCATTTTTTGCTTACCGGTAAAGAACGGATGGCAATTGGAACAGAGCTCAATCTTAATACTGCTAACGGTTGAACGGGTTACAAATGTATTTCCGCAAACGCACGTAACTTCACATTTTCTGTAATTTGGATGAATACCTGGTTTCATTATGATACTACTTCCTTAAATTTTGGGCTCAAATTTAGCTACACCGCAGCAAAAAAACAAATTACAGTCCTTATTTATTGCGGGATTTTAGAAGCTTTTTTCAATGAATCCAACCGCAACTGAGCCTTTTTCAACGAATCAACTACTTCCCGGTATCTCTTTAATGTTTGCTGACTCATTCTCTGCTTGAAAAGAAATCCGTCGCTTTCCAACGGTTGATCTCCGCTGTTAACAACATTGCCGCGTGTTAAATCCGACCGCGTAAAATTGTCACCTGAGATATACCTATCAACAGAAACCGAGTTCGGGTTCCGCTGCAACGGCATTGGTCTGTTGTCCGCACGAGCTTGATCCCTTAATGCCTGATCTTGAAAATCTTCGGTAGTAATCTGCTTTTGATTTACTGCCGGGTTTTCCTTCTTGGGTGAAACTTTCTCTACAGGCTGCGTATTCGCAATCGGTGTATTATCAGCGATCGATTGACTAACAATCGGTTGCTGCTGATTAGGCTGCACGCTGTTCAACTGCTCACCTCTGGGATAAAATATAAAAAAGAGCAGTACTGCCGTAACAACAACTGCCGACGGAGCCAAAAATTTGACGAGGTTGAATTTTGGTTGAACTTCTTCCGGCAAGTTAAAATTCTTATTCTCGATGCGCGTCATAAGATTAAATTCAAAATTATCCGGCGCATCTACCTTAGGAAGATTTTTTAAATCTTTCAGCAAGTTGGAATGTTTATTATCATTATCGTTGTAAATTTTATTCATAGGCTACTCCCTATAAATACTCTTTAATAGTTTTTGAAGTTGTGCTCGACCACGATTTATTCTTGATTTCACAGTACCAATAGCTAATCCGGTTATTTCGGAAATTTCTTCGTAAGACAAATCCTGAATATCTCTCAAAACGACGACCTCTCTATAAACCGGCTTAACTTTCAATAAAGCTTTCTGAATCATTTCATTTTTTATTTCGCTATCTGCTGCTCTATCCGGCGCCAAAAACGATTTATCTTCTATCTGAGGAGTCTTCTCATCGTCATCGTTGTTAAGCGAAAGAATACTTCTTCTGCGCCGTCTTTTAAGCTCGTTCTTTGCCAGGTTACCGGCAATCGTGTAAATCCACGTCGAAAATTTTGCGAATGAACGGTACGAATCTTTATTCAAGTAAAACTTGATCATCGTATCTTGAACAACATCGGTACAAACATCCCTATCTCCAACGAATCGATAAACAAAATTCATTAACGGATCTTTGTAACGTTTAACCAAGATTTCGTACGCTCCCAGGGTATTGCAATCCTGGAATTCCTTAATAAGTTCTTCGTCCGAAAATTCTGTTAAGGGCTTATTCAATGAAAGTTATACCTATAAAAAATGAGATTGTTTCAGATTTTTTTTGACAATTTTAGACATAACGGGTAATAAATGCAAACTTTGAGTATTAATTGTTGATTGGAGTCGCAGTCTGTCCCATCATCTCTGATATTAAAATCAAAAGAACGGTTTTGCTGTCCGTTGCAGTCGTTTTTACACGCAAATCGGCATTCAGCAAAGCTCTCGAAGCGTTTAATAACTTCTTATCGTCCATAAGAAAACGTGCTCTTTTGCAGTTCATGTAGTAGCCGTAACTTACGCCGGCTAGTTTTGCAGCTTCAAAATCCGAAACCTTGGTTTTGAACAGTTCGGTCATTTGCGCTATTGTTAATGTGAATTTTGCCAGCATGTTTACGATGAAAACCATTTCAACGCCGGAATCCAAAAGATTGTAAGCTACTTCCACAGCTTTAACCTTGTCCCCTTGCCCAATAGCATCCTGAAGATTAAAAATCGAATATTCCTTAATTGGCGATGCTATTGCTTTTATATCTTCAAAGGTAATTTCTTTTTTTCCGACAAAATAATTCTCAAATTTTTGCAGCTGCATTTCGAGAAGAGCTTTATCCTCGCCGACGATATCAACCAGCGCTTGAGCGTTTTCTCGCGAAAAGTTGATTCCGATTTTCTTGCAATCTTTCATCACCCACTCAATTAATTCCTCTCCCGTTGCAATACGAGCTTCGAAGAGAAAATGCTTTTCCAGCAAGATTGAATATGGTTCTTTCGCCGCATCGGTTACTTTACTTGACTGAGCAACAACGAGAGTTGTGAACTCTGGCGGATGAGAAAGATAACCGGTTAATTCTTTTTTGTCGCTAAACTTTTCAAAGTTTTTAATGATGATTAACTTTTTTCCGCCGCCAAACGGGAATGAGTATGCTACATCCAACATTTGCGATAAGTTTTGACTTTTCTCCGCAGAAAACGTTTCCTTGTCGAAGTCGGAAAGAATATGCGGTGTAACAAATTTCTCGATCGATTCTACCGCAGTTTCAATCGTGTATTGATCCTCGCCGCATAAGAAATAAACGGGAAGTATCTTTTCCTTTGAAAGGTATTTCGATAAATCCGCTACGGAAGGAAGTTCTTTCTTAGCCATCTTTTAATAAATTCTTTTTTCAATTGTAACATTCTGCATAATAATTTTTTCAAGGGGCTTGTCTGCTCTATCGGTTTTAGCACGGTTAATTTTATAAACCACATCCATCCCGTCGATAACTTTCCCGAAAATTGTATGCTTTCTATCTAACCACTGAGCAGCACCTGTCGTAATAAAAAATTGACTTCTGTTGGTACCTGGACCTCGATTAGCCATTGCAACAACACCTGCATCGTCAAATCGAAGTGAATTGGAAAACTCATCGCCAAACTCTTCCCCGTAAATACTTCGTCCACCCTCGCCGGTTCCGGTTGAATCTCCGGTTTGAATCATGAAATCTTTTATAACTCTATGGAAAATCAAATTGTTGTAATAACCTTGCAACGCAAGCCCGATAAAGTTCTTAACTGCATTGGGCGCTTCTTTTGGAAACAATTCCATTACAATCATTCCCATGTTTGTTTCGATATTGGCGACAAGTTTTTCGTTGTCTTTGATTTCAACCAACTTATCTAGCGGTGTTCCTTTTGCATATTCTTCGTTGAGGGAAACTTTCTTATAACTTCTTTCACAAGCAACGGCAGATAAAATTAAAATTGCTATGAAAAGTGTATTCAATAATTTCATTTTTGTTCTCCTTACGGTTGTATAATACTGTAACCCAACAACACCAGAATAAGAATGCCGATAGCAATTCTATAGATAATGAAAAGATAAGTCGAGTTCTTTTTCAAGTAGCGCAACAAAAATTCGATTGACAGATAACCGACAATGGCAGATGCAATCGTAGCGGCTATCAAGTTAATCGCACCATGCATGTTAAGGTATTTGAGCGATTCCTTAAACTCTAGCAGACCGCTTGCTGCAACAGCTGGAATGCTCATCAAAAAGGAAAAACGCGCTGCAGCTTCGCGTGTGAGTCCAAGAAATAATCCGGCGGTAATTGTTGTACCCGAACGTGACGAGCCAGGTATTAAAGCAAAACATTGAGCTATGCCCATAAGAAACGCATCGTACCATTTTAGGTCTTTAGTTTCACGACGAAATTTTCCGACCTCTTCGGCAAGTGCAAGAATCAATGCTAAAACTATCAGACTTCCGGCAATGACGAACAAATTTTTTGTCAACGCACCTTCAATTATCTTTTTGAAACCGAGACCGACAATGGCTACCGGCACAGAAGCAATTATAATGTACCAACCCATTTTTGAATTGAGAGTTTGTTCTGCAAATTTCTTTCGCTGAAAAAAATTATCTTGAAAAAATTCTTTGACTATATGGATCAAGTCGTTCCAAAAATAAACGATTACCGCAAGCAGAGTTCCCAATTGAATTACTGCGATGAATGCTGTCCAATGTTCTGGTGTTTCCGCAGAAATAAGATTCAAAAGTTTTCCGACAACAGTTAAGTGGCCCGTGCTGCTTATAGGAAGAAATTCAGTCAGACCTTGTATGATTCCAAGAATGATCGCTTCAAGTATATTCAAGAGACACCTCTATAATGTGAATGTAATACCTAATAGTACTCCGACGGATACCGAATTTAGATTGACATTCTCACCGTTTGTTTGATTGATTATCATGTTGGAGTTTGAGTTTTGACTGAGGACGTCATAGCGAAGGTCGAACCCGACCAACGCATAAAAATTTTTACCGAGCATTGTATTGCTGAGAGCTCGCAA
>JAJYMU010000180.1 GCA_021786655.1 Bacteroidota bacterium | reverse complement strand
GAAGAATGAAAATGCCCTACAATAAATAATCCTTGAAGGTCAAACAAAGACCTTCAAGGATTTCAACTAAATTATTTTTTCTTATTCAAAATTTGGTCAATCTGATCCATCACCTTATTCATCTTCACAATGGTTAGGTCAAAAGCTTCGGATGAAAGAGGATCGATCCCCGCTTTTTTAATCAGTTCAATTGGGTAATCTGAACTTCCGCCTTTTAGAATGTTGTAATACTTATCAACTGCGGGTTGACCTTCTTTCACAATTTTTTCTGCAAGCGCCGTGGCGTAGATTAACGAAGTCGCGTACTGATAAACATAATAAGTGTAATTTATGAAGTGAGGAATGTATTCCCATTCATACGCGATGTACGGATCTACAACGGAAACACCGGAATCGTTGCCGTAATATTTCTTAACAATGTCATAATAGATCTGGCTAAGAGTTTCGCCTGAAATCGGTTCTCCCTTTTCAACTTTTTTGTGAATGTCCCACTCGAATTCAGCGAATTGAGTTTGACGGAATATTGTAGAGCGCAGCAAATCCAAATAAGTACCGAGCAAATAAAGTTTCTCATCATCCGTTTTGACTTTGTTAACCATGTAATTATTCAGCAAAGTCTCATTGATTGTTGATGCAATTTCGGCAACAAAAATCGAATACTGCGAATTAACAAACGGCTGATTCTTATTCGAGAAATAACTATGCATCGTATGTCCAAGCTCATGCGCTAGTGTGGAAACCGATTCATAATCATCAGTCCAATTCATTAAAATGTAAGGATGATACGCGTATGCCGATCCGGACGAGTATGCGCCGCTTCGTTTTCCAATGTTTGGATAGTAATCGTTCCATCTATCGGCAAAAGATTTTTTTACCGTCGCGACATATTCTTCGCCAAGCGGTTTGAAAACATCCAGCAAAAGTTTTTGTCCTTCTTCAACAGTGAATTTGAGATTAACTTCTTTCACTAATGGCGCGTACAAATCATAATAATGAAGAGTATCAACACCAAGCATTCTTGCTTTCAGCTTCAAGAAGCGGTGAAGCGTCGGCAAGTTTTTGTGTATTTGATCAATCAAATTCTCATAAACCGAAACCGGAATTTTATTCGCATCGAGAGCTTGTTCAAGAACAGTATTGTAGTTTCTGTTTTTAGCAAAGAAGTAATCGGCTCTAACTTTGCCGGCTAAGTTTGCGCCAAGTGTATTTTGGAATTCTTTATAATTATTGAAAACGGCTTCCATCACTTTTTGCCTATCGGCTCTATTTGCAACGCCGCGGTATCTATTGTAACCAGCAGAACCCAATTCAACTTCTTCGCCTGTGGAAAGCTTTATTTTAGGATTCGGTTTCTCAGCATTCGTGAATATACCATAAACGTCAGAAGGAGTTGTTGTCATTAATCCCGCGCTTGCAAGAATATGTTCTTCGCTTTCTGAGAGAGTGTGCTTTTTCAAACGAAGAATATCGCTCACGTAAAATTTGTAATCCGCTAATTCTTTTTTCTCATCAAAGAACTTCTTTACTCTTTCGGTATCAATTTTCAGAATTTCCGGACTGAAGAACGAAGCAATCTCATTTATTTTTGTTCCGAGTGTTGACGACTGCTGCGTCAACGATTGGTTAGCGCTATTTCGCAAATCCTCGTCACTCACACGGTTCGCGTAATCCGACAATTTGTAAAAGTCCTGAAGAATTCCAAAGTAGAGTTTCAGCGCTCCATAAAATGATTCCGCACTTTCGCCAAGTTTGCCTTTGTAGTCTTTCAGTTTCTCTACTTGCTGTTCGACGGCTAGTCTGTCTTTCTGCCACTCGTCAACATTCTTATATAGAATGGAATTATCCCACTTGTATTGATCTGGAATATCCTTCCGTTCCTTTACTTGTGATATGATATTTGTAGTACTCATTGTTATAACCGCTAATAATGTTAATAAAACCTTTTTCATAATCTCTCCAAAGGAAGACCGATATTATTTAAGTGACACAAAATTATAAAATAACATTTACAATCATTCGAAAAAAAATCCCGCACGAAGCGGGATTTGAAAAAATTGTTTTCGATAGTGCTAAGAATTATTTTTATTCTCCTTCCTTTGCCCGCAGAGAATCCCAAATCATATAGACAGCTATCAAACAGAACATGATCAACGCAAGTAATTCTGCCGAATGTGATTCCTGCCATTCCGTATTTACCCAGTTATAACCCGCGTAACGTAAGATGGCGCTCAGCACTCCGAACAACGCACCACCAGCAATAAATCCGGACGCAATTAATGTTCCTCTTTCGCGGCGAGAATTATTCAACGATTCACTCTTGCTTCTTGTCGATACGAAATGCGCTATCAATCCGCCAACAAGTAAAGGTGTGTTCAGTTCCATCGGGATATACATTCCAAGCGCAAAAGCTAAAGCCGGAACTTTCAGCATTGTTAAAATTAATGCGAGCAACGCGCCGCCAAGATACAACATCCAAGGCGCCGGTTGGTTAGACATCAATGGTTTGATTACCGCTGCCATTGCGTTTGCCTGCGGCGCAACCAAAGCGTTATCTCCGGTAAATCCATAAGTTTGATTCAACACCATTATTATCCATGCAACGGTTCCCGCAGAAACAATCGTTCCTAAAAATTTCCATTTTTCTTGTTTGAACGGGGACGAACCGAGCCAGTAGCCGATTTTCAAATCCGTGATGAATGAGCCGGCTTGCGAAAGCGCCGTGCAAACAACACCGCCAATGATCAGCGCCGAAACCATTCCCGCAGGACCGGTTAACCCAACAGAAACCAAGATTGCCGAAGAAAGAATTAAAGTCATCAATGTCATTCCCGATACCGGATTAGTACCGACAATTGCAATTGCGGTTGCCGCAACAGTTGTAAATAGAAATGCGATTATTAGAACGATCAAGAGACCGACAAATGCCTGGAATAAATTTGTTACAACTCCCAACAAGAAGAATATGAAAATGAAAACGGCAGTAACTAAAATTCCGCCGAAAATAATTTTCATGGCAAGATCGCGTTGGGTGCGGAGATTTTCTGTGTTTATTTTTTTGCCGAGCAGTTCATGAAAGCCGAGCGTGAATGCTTTTTTAATAATTCCAGATGAACGAATAATTCCAATCAACCCGGCCATCGCAATTCCGCCAATACCAATATGCCGCACGTAATTACGGAAAATTTGTTCGGCAGACATATCCTTCACCAACAATGTTACACCGGCGCCAATCGGCACAGTAAGGTAACTTCCGATGTATGCTATAATTGGAATCATCACAAACCATGAAAGGAATGAACCGGCAACAATGATCGCAGAATATTTCAAACCGATGATGTAACCTAAACCGAGAATTGCAGAACTAACACTCAATCGGAATTCCAATTTTACTTTTTCAGCAATAGCTTGACCAATCCCGACAACTTTAGTGGTGAACATATCGCTCCAAGCGCCGAACGCAGCAACCACAAAATCATAAATACCGCCGATCAATCCGCTTACTACCAATACCATTGCATGCTTGCCTCCTTTTTCGCCGGCGACCAAAACTTCTGTCGTTGCCGTCGCTTCGGGGAATGGAAACTGACCGTGCATTTCCGAAACAAAATATTTTCTGAACGGAATCAAAAAAAGTATTCCTAAAAATCCGCCGAGCAGCGAAGAAAGAAATGTTTGATAAAACTGTGCCTGAAGATTCAGAATATAAATTGCCGGAAGAGTAAAGATTGCGCCGGCAACCACAGCACCGGATGTGGCGCCGATGGACTGAATAATTACATTCTGCCCGAGCGATCCTTTCTTTTTCAAACCGCTTGATAAACCGACAGCAAGAATCGCAATCGGAATGGCCGCTTCGAACACTTGACCGATTTTCAATCCTAGGTAAGCAGCCGAAGCAGAAAAAATCATTGCCATTATCAATCCAACCAATACAGAATACGGAGTCACTTCAGGAAAAGTTTGCGAGGCCGGCATAATTGGTTTGTATTCTTCACCGGGTTTCAGTTCGGTGTAAGCGTTGGATGGTAAACCGTTTGTTGTTGAGTTCTCGTTTGAAGACATAAAATCTCCCTAAAGATTAGATTAAGATTATGCGCTGTGCGGTATGCTATATACCACAATCATTAATATTGCAGCCAAGGCTGCAAAGAGTTTCGGCTGCAATTCTTTTTTGATCATGAAATATGCAAGCAGCCATCCAACAAAAGCAATTAACGTTTTGTTATCGGTGATATCGTTGCCGTAAGGAAATCCTCCCCACACCTGTCCGAATGCAAAATAGTTCATCAAAAATCCCAATAGAAATCCGCCGATGAAAAGTACAACGAGAGTCCACATGGCTAACTTTTTCAAGTTTGCAGCGTTGTTAAAAAATTCCAGGCCGCTTCTGGTAGAAAGCATCATGGCAAAGAACATAAAGAAAATGTGAGGAACTAAAATGCCCAGAGGCACGTGACCTTTGAAACGAATTATAACCGGTTTGTCTTCCGGTACCGTTATGGTAGCGTTATCTTTTTTAAGCTCAATAAAGTACTGCAATTTTTCCAGCGGTTCTTGTGCAGGAAGTTCGGCTTTCAAAGTTTCGGTTCCTTTCATTTCTACAACATTGAACGGATCGAGAGTTTTAAACTTGCGCCACTTCAAAATACCGCTAATTGCCGGATCGCCGGTTTTAATCTGCACAACACAGTTCGAAGTTGATTCGTTGCTTCGATCCAGAACATAACTAATTTTTTTCCCATCGAAATTAACAGAGCCGGACACGGGATGAGTGGGACCGGTCATTCGCTGATAAATTGCAGAGCCAATAGTGATTATGAAGGCGAGAATCCAGAATAGAATTGTCTTTTTCATTTTTGAAGTTCCATAGTTAATGGAAAAGTTTGCCTAAACATAATTCAAAGGAAGGAATAGAAGCAATCATAAATTATAGCAAAGTGTATTTCTTGATCTTGTTCTTGCTCATGCTCTTGTTCTTGATTTTTTTTGTTTATGATCAAGATTAAGATCGAGAGCAAGAGCAAGATACGAGAGCAAGATCAAGATTTTGCGCCAAAGCATTTGTTGTTCTTGTTATTGTATCTTTTGAAAAGTTTACACCAAACGGCTAAATCTTTTCTACATGCGCCTATCGCACCAGGGTCTGCAAACGCAGAATACTTGCATGAATAATCGCAAAATGGCGGGAGGTTTACGGAAGGATTTTTTACGGATGGTTTCTTCGACATTTAATTTCCTAAATAATGAGAAAATGTTAACAAACTTTATTATTTTAGACAAGCCTGCCTGCCCGCTTCGACTCGTTGAACACGTCGAAACGAGGCGAGCGGTAGGCAGGCAACTCAGCAGAGGAATATTTTGGACAAAGAAAAATTTATTGTTGATTCACTAAAAGAAAGCTCCGAACTAAAACTTAACATTGAAAAGAACTGCAAAGCTGAAATACTGGTTGCGGTTCAATCGCTTGCAGATGCATTTCGCAACGGGAAAAAACTTTTGCTCTGCGGTAACGGCGGAAGCGCAGCCGACTGCCAGCATATCGCAACCGAACTTGTAATACGTTTGAGTCATCACATTCAGCGTCCGGCACTGCCTGCCATTGCGTTAACAACAGATACATCCAACATCACTGCTGGCGGAAACGATATCGGGTTTGAAAATGTTTTTGCACGCAACGTGGAAGGTTTAGGCGCCGAAGGAGACGTTCTACTGGCAATTTCAACAAGCGGCAATTCTCCCAACATAATTAAAGCTGTAGAAAAAGCTCATCAGAAAAAAATGTTCGTCATTGGATTTCTCGGAGGCAACGGCGGCAAGCTTAAACCGTTGGTCGATCTGCCAATCATAATGCCTTCATCCAACACTCAGCGGATACAGGAAGGACACATAACCGTAGCGCATGTAATATGCGAACTGGTTGAGATGGAATTATACGGGTAAAAATTTTTCTGCTTCAGCTTATCTAAATTTTCTTCTCTGCAAAACACTTCCCTTTTTTATATTTTTGTATTGTTATAACATCAAAATAAAATAGGATTTAAAAATGACTGCTAATTTTGATAT
>JAJYMU010000099.1 GCA_021786655.1 Bacteroidota bacterium | reverse complement strand
TGGTGTGAATGCTTGTCACGGTCCGCTGGCATCGGAACAGAATGAAGTTAATGAAGTCGTTCTGCGTGTTGGTGTTCGAAGCGGTAACCATCATGATATTGAGGAGTTCAGCAAAGAGATTGCGCCGCTTATTTTAACCGGTCCGCCAAGCGTAACGGGATTTGCCGGCGGTCGTCCGAAAGCGAATGAAGTAATTGCATACTGGCCGGCGCTAATGCCGAAAAAACTTGTTCATCCAAAAGTTGAGATAATAACCACATGAGCAAAATAAAATTAATTGATATTGCACACGGACGCAGCGGAGATAAAGGCGACGCAGCGAACGTCGGCATTGTTGCGTACGACGACAAAGGTTACGAAATAATTAAAAAACATTTGACGTCCGAACGCGTGAAGAAGCATTTTGAGGGAATTTGTTTCGGAGAAGTCGAACGGTTTGAAATGCCGAATATCCGCGCGCTGAATTTTTTGCTGCACAACACGCTCGGCGGCGGCGGAACAGTTTCTTTGAAACATGACGCGCAAGGTAAAACATTAGCCGCGGCGTTGCTGAAAATGGAAATAGAAATTTAATTTCGTAGGGAAGGGTCTATGATCCTTCCGAAAATAATATGCGGAACGGTTTGAAACCGTTCCCTACAACATCAAAGAAGGAATGTTATGTTCGAAGAACAATTGAAACGATTAAACGAGTACACAGAGAAGATCAACAATCTACGGGGTTATCTTTAAGTTAGCCGACAAAGAAAAACAGATAGAAGAAATCCGCAAGCAATCCGAAGCGCCGGGATTCTGGAACGATCAGAAGAACGCGCAATCAGTATTTCAAAAATCAAAATCACTTCAAATTTGGGTTGATGCGTGGAATAAAATAGACGCGCAGCAAAAAAATGTTGGAGAGTTCATTGAACTTGCCGAAGCCGAACAAGACGAAAAGTTAGCAAGTGAAATCGAAACGGAGTTGGACGCGCTGGGAAAAAGTTATTCCGACCTTGAACTTAAAAGCATGCTGAGCGGCAAAGACGATGACAAGAATTGTATTATGACAATTCATTCCGGCGCGGGCGGAACGGAATCTCAAGATTGGGCGCAGATGTTAATGAGAATGTACTTGCGATGGGGCGAGCAGAACGGTTACAAAATGAATTTGGTTGACTGGCTCGACGGCGACGGAGCCGGAATCAAAAGTGCGACGATTGAAGTTGAAGGCGAGTTTGCGTTTGGATATTTAAAAGCAGAAAACGGCGTGCACCGTCTCGTCCGCATTTCGCCGTTCGATTCCAACAAGCGCCGGCATACTTCATTCGCGTCGGTGTTTGTAATTCCGGAAGTTGATGATACCATCGAGATAGATATTAATCCCGCTGATTTGAGAATTGACACATTCCGTTCCGGAGGCAAAGGGGGACAGAACGTTAACAAAGTTGAAACCGCTGTGCGCATAACTCACATTCCAACAGGAGTAGTTGCCGCGTGTCAAACAGAACGTTCGCAGCTTCAAAACAAAACCAACGCATTCAAAATGCTGCGCTCACGTCTTTATCAAATCGAATTGGAAAAGCAGACCGCAGCTGCCGATGAAATTGAAAAAACCAAAATGAAAATTGAGTGGGGAAGTCAAATCCGTTCGTACGTTTTTCATCCTTACAACATGGTTAAAGATCACCGCACTGATTGGGAAACTTCGGACACACAGGGCGTTATGGACGGCGACATAAACGGGTTCATCAAAGAGTACCTGCTGAAATTTTCTCAGAGTTAATCGATTGGTGCCGCAATGAAATCTCACACAGAATATCTCTGGTTTAACACCGCGAAGAAACGCGAATACATCAACATAACCGGTGAGGTAGAGAAGGCGCTGAGGAAAAGCGGAATCAAAGAGGGAATGATTTTGGTCTCTGCGATGCATATCACTGCCGGAGTTTATGTTAACGATGCAGAAAGCGGGCTGATACAGGACATTGACGAATGGCTTGAAAAACTTGCGCCGTTCAAATCGGATTACCGTCATCACCGCACTGGCGAAGATAACGGCGACGCACATTTGAAAAGCATGCTCGTTCATCACGAAGTAATAATTCCGGTTACAAATGGCAAACTCGATTTCGGTCCGTGGCAGCAAGTTTATTATGCCGAATTTGATGGACGCAGAAAAAAGCGAGTTATCATAAAGGTAATGGGAGAGTGAAGAGCAATTGAGAATTGAGAATTGACCCGCTTCGACTTGCTGAATGCATATGAAGCGAGGCGAGGAATTGAGAATTAATAGGTAAGAATTTTTAAGGATGAAAACTAAACAAGACTTTTTCGATCGTGTTTATAAATTAGTTGCAAAGATACCGCGCGGAAAAGTTACAACTTACGGAGCGATTGCAGAAGCTTGCGGAATTAGATCGTCGGCAAGAACAGTCGGCTGGGCGTTAAACGGCGCAAGTGAAAGCGGTTTGCCATGTCACAGAGTTGTCAATAGATTCGGCGCGTTAACCGGCAAAATTCATTTCGGAGATTTTCATCTGATGGAAGACATGCTGCGCTCTGAAGGTATTGAATTTGATGAAGACGGCTGTGTGAATATGGAAAAGCATCTTTGGATCCCCACGAAGCTAAAAGCCAAAATGAAAAAGAAAAAAACTAGTAGCGCCGTACGGTCAGCGAAGAAACCCCGCCTTTCACGTCAATAAGAATTCGTTTCGTGCTGTTCTCAAAATTGTCGGTTATGTAATGCCCGCTTCCGCGTGAAGTAAATCCTTCAACATGTTTTGATGCAAGAGCCATGTCGGATTGAATTTCACAGCCGACGTTCTGCGGAACCTCCAGCGTTAAACTTGCCGCACCCATATCAACGCCAACATTTGTCGTTTGATCGTACTTATCACCAAGTTTAATTTTAGTGCTCGTTGCGCCCGTATGCAAGTCGAGATTTTTCACTTTGAAATTCGATAAATCGAAATTCGATTTTGATGCGCCAATGTTGAGAGTAATATCCCAAACCGGAAGAACATTCAATGAAACGTCCAACCGATTTCTAAACTTGCCGACAAAAAAGTTGGGACCTTTTTTTCCGTAATCGAATATTACGTCAACACTCGAATCCGACTTCTCCGAATGGAAATCATATTCAGCTAAACTGCCGTAAGTTTTGCCTTCAACAAGTTTATCGGTTGTGTTTGTAATACTAAACTGACCGGCGCCGGAATTAATTTCGAGACTGGCTGATTTGTAAGCCGGATTGAAATCTTCGTAATAGTAATCCGTGAAATGATCTTTGCTGCCCTCATCAAAATCAAACCCCCAAAATGCATTGTGGATGATTCCGAAAATCAGTAGGGCGAGAAAAATTCCGAACAGTGCACTCACAACCGGACGGACGAAAGAACTTTTAAAAATCACCATCGCACCCCAGAAGACAAACAGCAGAGGCCAGATATTCCAAACGAACTCGAATGAACTTTGAATCATATCATACTTGGTGAACAAGAACAGAGCGCCAAGCGTTAAAAGAAAAAAGCCCCAAAACATTTGTCCGGATTTCATTTTAGCTCTCCATTACTTTTTCATTGAATTCCATAACAACAAAGCGCCGACAATTATCAACGCAATCGGAAATACATCGCTTAAATCGAAAGATGGAATTATTCTATCGGCAAAAAATATTAATCCAATTCCAATAAGAATTACGCCCGCTACAATTCGCCCCGTGCCGTTGGTTTTAGCGGGTTGCGGAACTGTTGAATCGAAATTCGTGTTCGGTTCTTCACTCGGCTCTGTACCTTCTTGATTTTGCGGATAAGCGATTTCAAACGGCTCTTCGGGAACAACTATCCACAGAATCACATATAAAAGAATTCCGAAACCGTGTAGAATGGTGATGATTACAAACAGAACTCTTACAATAATTGGATCGAGATTGAAATACTTTGCCAATCCACCGGCAACGCCGCCTAATACCCGCACCCGTCGCGATCGATATAATCTTTCTTTCATAGCATCACCTTATGTTTGTTTCTGTCAATTAAGACGTGTGTGATATGAAAAGGTTTAAAGAATTCACGTCCGTTCGTTTGAAAATACTATGGTTCTTACTAATTTTAACCAAAAGATAAAATGAATATGCGTAAATGAAAATAGCTGTTTGTCAATATAATCCTATTATTGGCGATTTGAAGGGGAACACCGAAAAGATTCTTGAAGGATATGCAAGAGGAGTTAAGGATGGAGTTGATCTTGTAGTCTTTCCGGAACTTTTTCTTTGCGGTTATCCGCCTCTTGATCTCGTTGAGAAAAAAGAATTCCGCGATGCGGTAAGTTCCGCGGCAAAATTAATTGCCGGTCAAACCAATCATGTCGGATTGTTGTTCGGAACAATTACCGAAGACTACGAAGATAAAATTGGCACCGGCGTTTATAACTCGGCACTTCTTTGTTACGATGGCGAAATAAAATTCGTTCAAAGCAAAACACTTATTCCGAACTACGATGTTTTTGATGAAGTCCGTTATTTCGAATCAGCCAAGGATGTTTCCGTTTTTGAATTCAGAAATGAAAAACTTGGTATCTCGGTTTGCGAAGATATTTGGAATGACGCCGATTATTGGAAACACAGACGCTACACCGTCGATCCGGTACAAAAACTTGTCGATAACGGTGCAACGGTTTTGATTAACATTTCAGCTAGTCCCTATGCGTACGGCAAGCGCAAAGAAAGATTTGACATGCTCTCATTGTTGACGCGAACCGATAAAATTCCTTTGGTATATGCATGCACAGTTGGCGTGCAGACCGAACTTATATTTGACGGTGCGAGCATGTGCTTTAATAAAGATGGGAAGCTTGAACTGCTGGGCAAGGCATTTGAAGAGGACTATTTCATTTACGACACGCAAAAAAAATATAGCGAGATTAAGAACTACGAATCATCTTTCGAAGAAGAAGTTTTAAGCGCCCTCATACTTGGTGTGAGAGATTATGCAAAGAAAACTGGATTCAAAAAAGCTCTCGTCGGTCTCAGCGGAGGAATTGATTCGGCTGTTGTAACTTACATCGCTGTCAAAGCATTCGGCGCCGAAAACGTTCATGTTATTTTAATGCCGTCAAAATATTCCAGTGCAGGAAGCGTGGATGATTCGTTGAACCTGATTAAGAATCTCGGCATCTCATATAATGAAATTTCAATTCAGCCTGTGGTTGATAAAGCGTTGGAATTGCTGAAACCGATCTTTAACGGAAAGCCTGAAGATGTTACGGAAGAAAACATGCAGTCCAGGATGCGTGGAATGTATTTGATGGCTGCATCGAATAAACTTGGTTACCTGCTCTGCACAACCGGCAACAAATCCGAAATTGCAACCGGTTATGCCACGTTATACGGCGACATGTGCGGTGCGCTAGCGGTTATCGGTGATGTCTATAAAACTCAGATTTATAAAATTGCCGGTTACATTAATCGCAACAAGGAAATCATTCCGCAAGAAATTATTGATAAAGCCCCGTCAGCAGAACTCCGTCCAAATCAAACCGACCAGGATTCTCTTCCTCCGTACAATCTGCTCGATCGAATTTTGAAAATGTATCTCGAAGAGCAAAAAGAATTTGAAGAAATTTCAAAAGTGATCGGTGATGCCGCTGTTGTTAAGAAAGTTTTGCGTCTGGTCGATCTCAACGAATTCAAGCGCAAGCAAGCAGCGCCGGTGCTTAGAGTTTCTACGAAAGCGTTCGGTTACGGAAGAAGATTCCCGATAGTTCAAGGCTGGAGAAAGTAATTATCCAAAAATCAAATCAAGGTTCTATCATGTTTAAGAAAATTTTATTCCCGTTTTTAGTTTTTGCAGTTATATCATTTGTTAATTCATCTGCTCAGTTTGATCAAAATATAAAAGTTGTTAAGATAAAATTAGAAAGCAGTCAGAAAAAAGCGGCTAGAAATTCTTTGCTGAAAGTTGCGCTCAAAGTTTCAGTCGAGAAAGGCTGGCACATCAATTCAAATAAACCGCACGAAGATTTTCTGATTCCTACAAAAGTTATTTCTACCGATAAAAAGTTTCCGCTTGCTAAGGTGGAGTTTCCAAAAGCAGAAGACTTAACGCTTGGTATTT
>JAJYMU010000347.1 GCA_021786655.1 Bacteroidota bacterium | reverse complement strand
TTCGAATCATCGAAGAGAAAGATTACCAAGCCGGATTGGTTACGGCGGATAAGGAAAAGCTTACATATAAATTCAAAGCCGAACACGTTCCGGATTTTGCTTTTGCAACCAGCGATCATTATTTGTGGGACGCTTCGACTCTTGTGGTGGACAAAGAGACCGGACGCAAAACGTTTATCTCTGCCGCATACAATAAAAACTCGAAAGATTTTTACGGCGTTGCAGAACTCGCGCGCAAAGCGATTGAGAGTTTTTCAACTCACATTCCCGGCTGGCCGTTTCCGTATCCGAGCATGACGGTATTCAACGGTCAGGGCGGAATGGAATACCCGATGATGGTAAACGATTCATCTGTTCCCGAATTAAAAGGAACGGTTCATTTAACTTCTCACGAAATCTGTCACACTTATTTTCCGTTCTTCATGGGAATTAACGAACGCAAATATGCGTGGATGGATGAAGGCTGGGCGACAATGCTGCCATTCGATTTTCAGACAGCGAATGCAGGCGGTTATGATGAACGAGCCGCCAACTCAGATGGCTACAGCCAATTTGCCGGCAACGAAGACGATATTCCTTTGATTGTCCTCTCGTACGATTTGAGAGGCGCCGGCTACAGAACGGCGTCGTACAGAAGACCGGGAGCCGCTTACGAATTCTTGCGTCAAACCCTCGGCGACGATCTCTTCATAAAATGTCTGCATGAATATATGAGCAGATGGAACGGAAAGCATCCCGAACCGTACGATTTCTTTTTCACATTTAATGAAGCTTCGGGACAAAATCTTGATTGGTATTTCAAGCCGTGGTTCTTCGAAAGAGAATATCCCGATCTTTCGCTTTCAGCAAAGAAAACAGTGAGCGGGGAATTAAACATCAGCATAACAAACAAAGGCGGAATGCCTGTGCCGGTCCTCGTAAAGTTTTATTACGATGACGGGACGAATGAGACAGTCATTAACAAAACAGCAGAAGTATGGAAAGATGGAAAAATTATGTTTTCTGAAAATGTAAATCCTAAAAAGAATGTTAAGAAGATTGAACTAGGAACGGCGGAGATACCGGACGTTGATTTGAAAAACAATGCTGCGGCATTTTAAATCTAAAGACGAGGAAACAATCAGTAATCGAGAGACATCTAAAGTAACAACAAAACCGAGGAACAAATGAAAAAAATATTCTCCGCAATAAACATTGTTGTTGCCGTTTTAATATTTGCACAAATGGCGTCGGCGCAAAGCTCCAAACTTTATATTCCGCGAGACATTTTGAAGGCATACGAAAAAGGAACACGTTCTTACGACGGCAAACCGGGACCGAACTACTGGATCAATCATACCGATTACAATATTCAAGCAGAAGTTTTTCCTAAAGAGCATAAAGTTGAAGGACATGAATTTGTTACCTTCTACAACGAAAGCCCAGATACCCTCAAGCAATTGGTCATTCGACTTTACCAGGATATTATGAGAAAGGGAAACATTCACGACTTTCCAATAAATCCGGCCGACGAAACCGATGGAGTTAAGATTGATACGTTGTTGATAGACGGTGTTGGATTTGACATAAATAAGCGTGGAAACACGTATAGGACTTCGACAAATCTAGTTCTTAGAAATATTCCCCGTCTGGTAGCTCCCAAATCGAGCATTAAATTGGAAGTAAAGTGGTCTGTTATAATTCCCAAAGAAACTAGAATAAGAATGGGCGCATACAACGACTCTACTCTTTATGTTGCGTACTGGTACCCGCAGGTTGCGGTTTATGATGATGTTGACGGATGGGATAGATACGATTACACCGGCGCTGTAGAATTTTACGACGACTTTAACGACTTCAATCTGGAAATCACCGTTCCGAAAAATTATTTGGTATGGGGAACGGGACTTTATCAAAATTTACAAGACGTAGTAAAACCGGAAATTTATTCACGATACACAGAAGCTTGGGAATCCGACGGCGTTGTTAGAATTGTCGGTGAAGACGATTTGAAAAACGGAACAACTCTTGGCGGCGATAAAGTTGTTTGGAAATTGAAAGCCGAACATGTGCCCGATGTTTCGTTTGCCACAAGCAGCGGATACATTTGGGACGGCATCAGCGCTGTTGTTGATGCAAACGGAAGAAGAGTTTTAACGGACGCAGTTTATCCGAGAATTCAAAAAGCGTTTAAAGATGTTGCCGGATATGCAAAAGGAACCGTTGAAACGCTTTCGAAAAATTTGCCCGGCGTTCCGTTTCCGTATCCCAAGATTACATCATTCAACGGAGAGCAGTCGCATGGCGGTGGAATGGAAATTCCGATGATGTGCAACGACGGAATTTATCCAACCAAAGCGGGACAAGCCGGTGTAACAATGCATGAAATTGCCCATACATATTTTCCGTTTTACATGGGAATTAACGAACGAAAATATGCGTGGATGGATGAAGGATGGGCAACATTTTTTACTTCCGCTCAATTGAGCAAATTGATTGCCGACGCAGATGAATACACCGGAAACATTATTGGCGTTGGAAGACTTATGGGTCGCGAGGCCGATCTGCCGACAATTACCCCTTCTGTTATAGCGCGCGGCGGACAATTGTTAGGTTTTACGTCTTACATGAAAGCTTCGGTTTCATACTCCATGCTGAAAAATGCGTTGGGTGATGAGCTCTTCAAAAAATGTTTGGATGAATACATGAGCCGATGGAACGGGAAGCATCCGCTGCCCTGGGATTTCTTTTTCACATTTAATGATGTAGCTAAGCAAGACTTAAGCTGGTTCTGGAATCCGTGGTATTTTGATCGAGGATTTCCCGATCTCGCAGTTAAGAATGTAAAAGTTAAATCGGGCAAAGCTATCGTTACCGTTGAAAAAGTTGGGAACGTTCCGGTACCGATTGATCTGATCGTAACATATGCGGACAGCACAACGGAAAATGTTTCCAAAAACATCACAGTTTGGAAAACTGGCGCGAAAGAAGTAAAGGTTGATTTCAAACCAAAAAAAGAAATCACAAAAGTTGAGTTGAATACGAAGACCGTTCCTGATGCAAACGAAAAGAACAACGTTTTTGAAATGAAGAAAAAATAAATTGACCACATAATTAATTCTTAGGTAGGGAACGGTCTCAGACCGTTCCCGAAAGGAATGAATTAAGGAGTTGAGTATCACCCGCCAGATTCATAAACTTGCCTTTAACTTATCAGAAAACTTTAACGAACCTTGAATAAAAAAATATTTTTTGCCGTTCTTCTGCTTTCACTCTCTCTTCTCAGAGCACAGGATGTAATTCAAAAAGGAAACATCTATTATCTTTCGAACACAGTTGTTGTTAAGCTGAAAGAAACCGCCGTTAACAACGCGCAGACGCTGAAAAGATCGCTTGCAAAATATCCAGTCAGAGAAGCGGTCCAGATGTATCCGCAAAACGGAACATTGAAAAAAGGCGAAGCGCTGCTGAGCCGAACGTATTTTGTTCAAATTGATTCGAAAGAAGATCCCGCCGAACTCGCAAAAAAAATTTCCAAGCAATCCAATATTGAGTGGGCGGAACCGAAATACGTTTATAGATTAACTTATTCACCGAACGATTCTCTTTATGTTTTGAAACAGCAGCAATATTTAAAAAGAGTGTTTGCAGATTCCGCATGGAATGTTACGAAGGGCGATTCAAAAGTTATAATAGGAATTATTGACACGGGCGTTGACTGGAATCATCCCGATCTTAAAGCGAACATCTTAAAAGATCAAAATGGGAATTTAATTGGTTATGATTTCGGCGGACTTGATGGAACACCCGACAACGATCCGACGGAAGATTACTCCGCATTAAACAGATATCACGGAACGCACGTTGCCGGAATTGCCGATGCTGTTTCCGATAATAAAATCGGCGTAGCGTCAATTGGTTACGGCTGTTCTATTCTTCCCGTAAAAGTTACGCGAGACGATAAACGTGACGCAGCGGGATACCCGTATATCTATTTTGGCTTTGAAGGAATAAAATACGCGGTCGATCACGGCGCAAAAGTTATCAACTGCAGCTGGGGCGGTTACAGTTATTCTTTATATGAACAATCGGTAATTGATTACGCTGTAACAAACGGCGCATTGGTAGTTGCATCCAACGGAAACGACGGAATCTCAACTCCATTTTATCCGGCAAGCTACAGCGGTGTTTTATCGGTGGGATGGTTAAGTTCAAGCAGCGATTTGATTTTCCCCGATGGCAATTACGGAAGAACCGTAAAAGTGTTTGCGCCGGGAACATCAATCTTCTCAACGTGGCAGCGTCAACCAGGTTCAAATCAGCTTTACAATGCGATCAGCGGTTCTTCAATGTCTGCGCCGATTGTTTCCGGTCTCGCCGGACTCGTGTTAGCAAAATTTCCGAATTACAAACCGCTTCAAGTTGAAGAACAAATTAGAGTAACGGCGGATAACATAGACGCCGTTAACGCCGATAGTTTAAAACTTTTATTGGGCAGCGGCAGAATAAATGCGTACATCGCAGTAACAAGAACTAACGCAACCTCTATCCGTGCTGGAAACGTAACGTTTGTTGATCAAGGAAACAAAAACGGGTTACTTGAATCGGGCGAAGATGTATCGGTACAAATTAATTTTACAAATTTCTTAAGTCCCGTTGCAAACGCCACGGTAACGTTGCAGACAAGTGATAATTCGGTTGTGATTACAAATTCAACTTTCAACACCGGATCGATGGGAACACTTTCAACGGTCTCCAATCAATCCAACGAATTTAAATTTACAATTCAGCAAAACGCTCCGTTCAATCACGACGTGAATTTTCTTTTAACATATTCTGCAAACGGCTATTCCGATTTTCAGTGGATACACGCGCGGATCAATCCGACGTATGGAACGCATAACATCGGCAACATCACAATGTCGGTAACAAGTAAGGGAACGCTGGGATTTAATGACTATCCCCAAAATCTGGAAGGCGATGGGTTCAAATTTCAAGGCGGCGACAATTTAATGTTTGAGGGCGCGTTCATGTACGGGACCGGACCAACAAAAGTTATGAACGACGCACGCGTTTCCGACGCGCAGAATGAGGATTTTGCAACTTTAATTCCAATAAAAATTAACACTACGTCAACAAGCCAGCGCGGTTATGCGGAGTTTTCAGACGCACGCGCCGAATCAAATGCGTTGGGCATCATTACAAAATATTCTACTTATAGTTATGGACAAGCGCCGAACGATAATTATATAATCTTAAATTCAGAGTTATATAACTCCACACAAAAGAATATTAGCGGTTTATACGCGGGTTATTTTATCGATTGGGATATTCCCGCAAACGATTACGCAGGCGATACAACCTATTTCGATCAAACCGATAATTTTGCGGTTGCCTACGAAAAGAGCAAACAGTTAACAGGGACAATTGTCGGCGCGGCGCTGATTTCCGCAACCAGTTATGGCTACTATGCGATTGATAACAGCGCAACTACCGGCGATGTTATTCTTAACAACACAGATGGTTTTTCCGATGCGGAAAAATGGTTTGCGCTTTCCAATGGAATAAAAAATAAATCAGCAGGAGTGAGTGACATCTCGCTGGTTGTTTCGGGCGGTCCGTTTAATATTCCATCCAAACAATCAATCAACGTTGGATTTGCAATTGCCGCCGGTTCAACAATTGATGAATTGAAACAAGCAGTTCGTCAAAGCAAAGAGAAGTACAAAACGTTGTTCGGATGGATTCCGGGCGTAACGCCCACGAGCATTACGCTCTATCAAAATTATCCGAATCCGTTCAACTCAACCACAAGTATAAATTATTATCTGCCGCAGAGCGGTCAAGTTTCGATAAAACTGTACGACATTTTGGGGAGGGAAATTTCAACTTTGATAAACGAAGTTCAAGATGCGGGATATCACAGAGAGCAGTTTACAATCGGAGTTTCCGCCAAAGGCGGATACGCCTCCGGCGTATATTTTTATCGAATGGTTTCGGGAAGTTTTTCAGAAACGAAAAAGATGATAATCTTAAAGTGATTCTTATTTTCTTGCTGCTTGTAGGTCGAGATTAATCTCGACCTACAACGTAAATTTATTTTTGCTTTCCTTTAAACACCAAGGTG
>JAJYMU010000365.1 GCA_021786655.1 Bacteroidota bacterium | reverse complement strand
TTCGATCAATAGCATCCAATCGTACAACAAAATACAAAGTTAGACATGGCGATTCTCTTGGCAAAGTTGCTGAAAAGTTTGGCGTAACGGTAGCACAACTCAAGATGTGGAATAAGTTAACCTCAAACAAAATTGCCGCCGGTAAGTTGTTGGTTCTTCATGATAGACATGATGCTAATTCACTAGGCGATAATTCCTCCCGTCCTGAATCCAACGTTATCAGATACACAATTAAAAATGGCGACTCTATAAGCGAGATTGCAGAGAAGTATAATGTATCGGTTAGCGAAATAAAGAATTGGAACAATCTGAAGAGTGACAAACTGATCAAAGGCAAAGCAATTTCAATTTATTCCGATAATGACAGCGAGAATGTTGTTGCTAAGAAATCGAGTTCGAATAAAGAGGCGTCATCAAAAAAAGCTAACGATAACTCTGATTCTTACTACAGAGTGCAAAATGGTGACGCACTATCGACAATTGCCGACAAGAATAACATATCGGTAAAAGAATTGAAAGCTTTGAACAATCTGAAGAGTTCAAAAATTAAGGTTGGACAAAAATTGCTGGTCAGCAACGAACGTCCTAGCAAGAAAAGCGATTCCGGGAAAACTGCTGCTAAGAATTCATCCAAGGAAGATTCGAAGATTCACAAAGTGAAAGTAGGTGAATCACTCTGGACCATTGCTAAGAATTACGGAGTATTGGTTTCCGATATCATGGTATGGAATAATCTAACGTCCGATAAAGTTAAAATCGGTCAAAAACTAAAAATCTTTTAAACAACTGTTCTTATAAAATTGAATGAAAGCCCGTTAGGGGTGCCCTCGTAATCTGAGCGGCTGAGAGTAAACCCTTGAACCTGATCTGGATAATGCCAGCGTAGGAAAACTGCAAAAGAATAATTGAGTTAGCCGTTTTCCCGAACGGCTTTTTCATTCGCAAAAGGAGGAATGAAATGAAAAACTTAGTTATTCTTTTTCTATTTATTGTAAGCGGTATTATGTCCGCTCAAACGCAAGAAATCAAAGGACGAATCTTAAACTCGTCCGACAAATCCCCAATCACATTTGCAAATGTTACGATAGAAGGAAAAGGTTTAAAAAGTAGTTCGAATGATACTGGATACTTTCTTCTGAGCGGCAGCTTTTCGAAAGATGATGTAATTCTTATTAGTCACATTGGTTATGAAACAAAAAAAATGAGAGTTGCGGACTTTTCCGAAAGCGATACCAACCTAGTGTACCTCAATAGTAAGATGATTACAAGCCAGACAATACTTGTCCGAGGGACTTTTGGAGAAAAGGGAGTTACGCCAATTACATTTTCACAATTGGACCAAACTTCTATCCAGCGAACTTATACCGATCAAGATGTTCCTGAGGTGTTAAGCTATTTACCGTCAACTTCATTTTATTCTGAAAACGGAAACGGGATTGGCTATAATTATCTCAGTATTCGGGGATTCGACCAAAAAAGAATTTCCGTGGCAATTAATGGAATCCCACAGAACGATCCGGAAGATCACAACGTGTACTGGATTGATTTTCCCGATTTGCTTGGAAGCACTGAATTGATCCAAGTGCAAAGAGGAGCCGGATCAGGTATAGCGGGCACCTCAGCGATCGGCGGTTCGATCAATATTATCACATCAACGTTTTCAGACAAACCAAAGAAACAATTCTCCGTTTCGCTTGGCAACCTTAACACTCGAAAATATTCCGCCGAGTATTCTACCGGTTTGATTTCGAACAAATATTCGTTCTACGGAAAACTCTCACAAATACTGAGCAGCGGTTACAGAAATTCCAGCTGGGTTAATTTGGTTGCATATCATCTAAGCGCCGTACGGTACGATGATAATTTGACGACACAAGTAAACATTTACGGAGGTATTGTTAAAGATGGGTTAGCTTATACCGGATTGCCGAAGTTCGCCATCAAAGATAAAGAATTGCGGAAAGCGAACTATTCATATTGGGAGGCAACCGACAAAGAGTACACCTACACTTTGGAAAGACGTCCGAATGAAATAGAAAACTTTGCACAGCCGCATTTTGAAATCTTGAATGACTGGAAGATTAATGACAAAGTTTCGTTTAACTCCGCTCTTTTTTTGGTTTTGGGAAACGGATTTTTTGACTATGATGGCTCGTGGGCAGACACAAGTTATTTCAGACTGACCAATCAATTCGGATTCCACCCAACTCAGAATCCGGAGAATGCAATGATCCGTGCAATGGTTGAAAACAAACAAGGCGGATGGATTCCAAGATTGAGCATCAAGCATGATAACGGTGAGCTAATAGTTGGCGGTGAATTTCGAATCCATCGTTCGATCCACTGGGGAAGCATAGTTGATGGAACCGGACTTCCAATGGGAGTCACGCCCGATTATCGTTATTACTACTTTAAGGGCGGAAAAGATATTGCCAATGTTTATGCTCACGAAGAATATAATCTCAATGAAAGATTCAATGCACTTGCTGAAATTCAACTGGCATATAATCGCTATATGTTGTTTGACGAGAAATACTTGGGAACTGATTTTAAAGTTAACAATCTGTTCTTCAATCCGAGATTAGGGTTGAACTTTAAAGCAACTCCAGATTTAAGCGTTTATGTTACACTGTCCCGAGTTTCTCGTGAGCCGCGGCTAGTGAATTACTACGATGCTGCCGAATCGAGCGGCGGATCAACCCCACAGTTTGAAACCAATACTGCCGGAGGATATAATTTTTCGAAGCCATTGGTAAAACCGGAAACAATGAACGATGCGGAATTAGGTACGTCTCTTTCAATGAATGACTTCAATTTTTCTCTGAACTTTTATTACATGCTCTTCAACAATGAAATCGTTAAGCAAGGACAAGTTGACAGATTTGGACAGCCGATCACCGGCAATATGGAAAGAACAATTCATTACGGAACAGAACTTGTTTTTGATTATAAGGCAAATCAGAATATAGAACTTGTACTGAATGGATCGCTTAGCAAAAATTATATCAACAAAGGTATAAATTATACTTCTTATACCGATCCGACGACCGGCAGCAGCAGCGTGCTGACATTGGATTTGGCTAACAATACAATCAGTGGTTTCCCAAAAGCAACATTCAACGGCATCTTGAAGATAAATTATGAGAATCTTTTTGTTCAGTTGAGTGCCAAATACGTCGGCGAGTTTTTTACCGATAACTACGGAACGAGACTGACTGAACTAAATAACCTTTATCCGGGATTAACGGACTACTCTGACAATAGAGTGGACTCATACTTCGTTGCAAATCTGTTCGCGTCCTACGATTTATCGTTGGAGTCATATGCAAAGCAGTTAAGGTTTTACTTCCAGGTATCCAATTTGTTTAATAATTTGTATGCGGCTAACGGAATCGGAAAAGAGTTTTTCCCGGCTGCTGAAAGAAATCTGCTTGTGGGATTACAGTTAGGATTGTAATGAAAAAATGTATCGTGCTGGCTAACGGGCAACCTCCGTCGAAGAAGGTTTTTGATTATCTGAATTCGATTGGTTACGACAAATTAATTTGTGCCGACGGAGGCGCTAATTCAGCTTTTAAATTTGAATTCGTCCCCGATTACATTATTGGCGATCTGGATTCCATTAAACCGGAAATTTATGATTACTATTACGACAAATGTGAAATAATACAGATCTCAAGACAGAACGATACAGATGTAGAGAAGTGTCTAAAATTTGCTTACAAAAATAAATTTAAAGATATAATCCTTCTCGGCGCTACCGGCGACAGACTCGATCACTCATTCTGCAACCTTGGAATTACATTGAAGTTTTTTGATAAGGTAAGAATTAGAGTGATTCATCAGAGATCAATACTTTCTGTGCATCAAGGTGTCGCCACTTTGAAGACTATTCCGGGTGAAACGATTTCTATTTATGGCCTAGACACGAAGACAAAGTTTGAATCTGAGGAGCTGAAATACCCGCTTAAGAATTTTTCACTTCCTTTCGGTACGAAAGAAAGCACAAGCAATATCGCTATAACAAATGAGGTTCACTTAAAAATAAACGGGGGCAAAGCTTTTGTTATCCGCGATTTTAATGTGATGAGAAAAAATGGTCTCCTTTAGTCTGTTAGATTTCGCAATCCTAATAGCATTTTTTGTATTTCTTTTGCTAATCGGATTCATTCCCAAAAAAGAAGAAGAGGGAAACACTGAAGAATTTTTACTCTCCAACAGAAAAGTCGGATTGTTCTTATTCATAATGACAAATGTTTCCACTTGGTACGGCGGCATTTTAGGAGTTGGAGAATTTACTTACCGTTACGGCATTCTCAGCTGGGTTACACAAGGACTTCCGTATTATGTCTTCGCTATTTTGTTTGCCGTTTTCTTTGCGCGAAAAATAAGAAACGCAACGCTGTTTACAATTCCCGATAAATTGGAAAAAGTTTACGGCAAAAAAGTTGGACTGATCTCTTCATTGATAGTTTTTATTCTTGTGTCACCAGCACCTTACCTCTTGATGACAGCAAGTTTAATAAGTCTGATTTTGCATATTAACTTGTTCTTTAGTTTAGTAATAAGCGTAATTTTTTCTGGTATATATCTATTTAAAGGGGGGTACAAATCGGATTTATACACCGATGTGTTTCAGTTCTTTGTGATGTTCCTCGGTTTTTTTGTTATTGTATTTATCTCGTTCAAAGATGTTGGCGGCGCAGATTATCTAGTCAAGAATTTGCCCCCCGATCATTTACAGTTCATGTCGAATGTCTCTCCTCTTTATGTTATTGTCTGGTTCTTGATAGCGTTATGGACCTTTGCCGATCCGGGATTTCATCAGCGATGCTATGCTGCAAAGAACGGAAATGTTGCGATGTGGGGGATAATTATATCTGTATTTTTTTGGGCGTTGTTTGATTTCTTAACGACAAGCACAGGATTGTTTGCGCGAGCATCACTGCCTAACCTTTCTAACCCGGTATTGTCATATCCTCTATACGCAGAGAAAGTTTTAGGTAGCGGCGCTAAGGGATTTTTCTACGCCGCAATGTTTGCTACAATTTTTTCGACTCTAAACAGTTTTGTTTTTTTGAGCGCTACAACTTTTGGGAGAGACTTTGTTTTCAAACTCAAATCAAACGCAGAGGAAAAACGAATTCCTTCTTATACAAGGATCGGTTTAGTCATCTCGTCAATCATTGCAGTTATGCTGGCATATTTTATTCAGTCTGTAATTTCCATCTGGTATTTGATCGGCAGTGTTTGCATACCGGGAATCATCTTGCTTGTGATAGGTGCTTATTACGAAAAGTTCAAGGTGTCAAAAAATTATGCGCTGGCTGAAATCATAGCTGGTGTTATTGCCAGTCTTATCTGGTTTTCTATACGAGATTATCTTACAATAGAAGTATTGAAAGAAATAGAACCGATGATTGCGGGATTGCTGTCGGTCGTGTTAATTCACATAATTGGTGTCGCTAAGCTGAGGCATGTCTCTTCTTCATAAGCGAAAGTACAACGGCTGCAACCAAGCATAGAATAATTACTGTAAGACTCACCACAGTTGGAATCGAATATAAATCCGTGATAAGCATCTTCACGCCAACGTACGCAAGAATCACAGCTACACCGTATTTCAAGTAGATGAAAATATCTACGAGTGCGGCGAGAGCAAAATAGAGCGCACGTAAACCAAGAATGGCAAATATATTTGATGTGATCACGATAAATGGATCTCTGGTAATTGCTATAACAGCCGGGATCGAATCGACGGCAAAAACAATGTCTGCAGACTCAACCAATAGAAATGCAAGGAAAAGCTGAGTGAAAACAATTTTTCCGTTTCGTTTCGTAAAGAATCTGTTGCCGGAATAGTCTGTAACTATATTGAAGTACTTTGAAGCAAATCTTACTACGGGATTTTTTTTGAGGTCGATTTGTCCATCTTTTCCGAATGCCATTTTGTAAGAAGCGTAAAGCAGCAATGTGCCGAAGAAATAGATTATCGGATGGAAGAAAGTTATCAAGGCAATTCCGCCAAGAATAAACAATATTCTCAGAACGATTGCGCTCATTATTCCCCATTTTAAAACATGGGGCTGGTTTTCCTCTTTAATACTTAACACGT